>CAILTZ010000662.1 GCA_903837255.1 uncultured Pirellula sp.
TGGATCTATTTAGGATTAAGAACTCAAGACTTGTTCTAGCCGGAATTATAACACAATGCACAGTAGTGGATCTCCCCGGGCACTTACACAGCCAACTCCTATCCTCGACTCGTCTACGGAATTTGTGGTACCGAATTGGATCGGGCTATTTACGAAACCAATCGATCATCAACGCAGGGACCGCCCCGGGTTATTTGGGACTGTTAGACCGTTTTAGCCACAAATTCAGCGGAAGACCAATCTTTTCCCTCTCGGCTGCAATAAAATCAGGCAAGCGGTGACTTAGCCTTAGCAGAAGTGCCTGCTACTCGGTTGTGGTCATCCTCTACTCGGTTTTTCCCATGCGTTGCAATAACCTCCAGGAGCTATTTGCCAGCCTCAGCAATGCCCTGTTGCTGTACGCCCGGCAGTGGTGCAAAACCCCAGAAGATGCTCATGGAATCCGATGACCTGATCTCCATATGAGCAATCACCATAAAAACCACTTCCCAACTCAAATCGGAGTTCCGTCGATGACAAACAAAACATTCGTCCCCACTTTTTTGAAACGCAGCATGCTGGCTGCAATCCTGATTTGGAATGGTCCGTCTACGGGCTACTCACAAGAATCGATTGCCGCTTCTCCAGAGGAGATCACCAGTCGGGAGGGAGCATGGGAGTTTTTAAGCGGCAGGGTCACGACGGCACGCCGGACCGTGACGCTCGCTCCCAAAGCTGAGCAAAAGCCGTCACTCTCCATTCGCTTTATCCCCGATTCCTTTCATGCAAAACCAGGCAACGCTGCCATTTACTATCTCAAAGCGGGCGGGTTCTTCGAGCAAACGGCAGCATTGCAGGCGAAGCGAAAGTTTGAAGACGATTCGAGGGCAGCCGCAGGCGACGGAGAATTCGCTCCCTATATTTGGTTGGAAACAGAGCTGAAAGATCTCCCTGTTGAAAAGGTGAAAGAGTATTTGGTCTACACCTCTTTTCAACCTCCTTTTCTCGAAGAAGCTGCCTCGCGTTTGCAATGCGATTTTGATCGCCAGATTAAAAGCATCGAAAATCCCGTTGGCTACTTGCTGCCCGAAGTTCAGGCCATTCGCGATGTTGCGCGCATCCAAGCGATGCGGTTCTTAGTTGCCATGGCAGAGAACAGACCGGATGACGCCGTCAAAATTCTCGGGCAATTGATCGCCATGGGACCCCACTTTTGCCAAGAGCCTTTCTTGGTTTCGAACCTCGTCGGAGCCGCCTGTGTCGGTATCGGTTTGCAACAAGCTTACTATCTTTCCGAGCATCCCGATGCTCCGAATCTTTATTGGGCCATTGCGCAATTGCCTAAACCATTGATCAATCTAGATCAGTCGCTCGCCTATGAACGCGAGTTTCTGTTTGAACAAGTGAAAGCCTTGCGAGAGGTGGATAGTATTCCAAAACCAGATGGATACTGGAGTGAGTTCATCGATAGGTTTACCGCCGCGATGAAAGGTATTGGCTCACCATTAGACGAGTTGACGTCGCTTGGAAAAGCAGGCATCACCTTGGCAATCGGCTCCAATGTACCCAAAGCTCGCGAGTATCTCGTTGAGATCGAGGGTATGAGCTACGACACACTCGATAAGCTACCCAATGCGCAGATATTCTTTCTTGCCATGCGTCGTTTTTATGAACGCTATCGCGACGAGGAATTCAAGTTTAGTTTTTTGCCAGAACACGCACGAACCAAAGCGACCACGAATTCAAAAAAATTTACTGAGCTGAGTCAGCGATATGGTTTAATCACGCTTCCCACCTCGGCGTTTCTTCCTGCCGTGCAAGCGGCTCAAGCTGCTTCGCTTAGGATGCAGCAACAACTCGCACTGTGGCAAACCATCGAAGCCATCCGGCACCATTTGGCTACCCACGACAACAAACTTCCGGCGACACTCAAAGAACTAGAACTCCCTGCACCGCACGATCCGCTCACCAACGGACCTTTTGAGTATGCTATCCATCCCGCAGGTGCAACACTCAAAGGGGCTGAAAACCCAGGTATTCGTTATCAATTTGAGCTGCGTACTCGACCTGCCAATCGATAGCGAGCATCCGACTTGTTGATACTGCCGAGTTCGAGTTCGAGTTCGAGTACGAGTTCGAGTTCGAGTTCCAATAGTTATTGGACTACGAACGCTCATCGTTTTTTGCGATCACCTATTATATCTTCGGAAGAATTCGAAAGCACGAAAGAACTGACTTCTATGAATCTAAAAAAATCCGTCCTATGTCGCCTGTTTTTCGTTTCCTTGACGCTCAATAGCACGGCAAAGAGCCAGGACCATGCAATTTTAACACAGCAAGCCCTCAATGCATCTTCGATGCTGTTGCTAAAGGTTGACTCCGATCAACTAGCGATTCCAGAGAGGATCCAGAAGATGAGGGACGAATACAAAGACAAGCCTATCGCATCTTTGATCGACGCCTCCCAACGCAATCTCGCTCCTATACGTGAGCTTACCAAGGGGCAGACGGTGTGCTTGTCGGTCGACATGCCCTACACCACGGCAGTGCTTCTACGTGCCACAGCTCCCAAGTCTGTGCTGGCTTCAGATCTCGAAAAGATTGCAAAACACCTAGCAGGTCAGATCGCTATCTCTGATCGTTCAACTACGGAGCTAACGAAGCTAGACATCAGTACCGATCCATCAATGGCACCCGCAAGCGAACCGCCTGCAATGCCTGCTGAACAAGCCGCCAGATGGCAGGCTGCCTTGGAAGCTACCAAAGAGTTCCCGGTCCAAGGCGTTATGATGCTGCCTGATTACGTGCTCAAAACATTCCGAGAGATCAAACCCGATTTACCCGAGGAACTCGGTGGTGGATCGGCTGAGTGGTTGCTCGACGGAGCTCGTTGGATTTCCCTCGGTCTGGACACCAAGAATGCCACAGCCCGAATTGTTGTTCAATCCGGCTCTGAGGAAGGGGCCAAAATCTTTGCGAAGAATTTTCCAAAGCTGGTCCGATCTGTTGTGAAAAAAGTGGCACCAGACAAAGAATCCGCGTTGGCGTTCTCGGTTTTGATTGGGATGATCAAACCGGAACTATCGGGCGACCGTGTTGTCGTATCACTGACAGACGATGAGAACAACCAATCGCTTCTGCAATTCGCAGCCACGGTGGCGAGTTCGATCATGGCCCCTATTACTGCAACCACAGCGTCGAACCGCATGAGGCAATTCGCATTAGGATTCCACAACTACCAAAGCGCATACCAAGCGTTTCCGACCTACCTGAAAATGGCCAAGACAAAAGTAAAAAGTGGGCTTAGTTGGCGCGTGCATATTTTGCCTTTCATCGGATTCAACGAGCTGTATCAAGAGTTCAAGCTCGACGAGGCATGGGATAGTCCGCACAACATCAAGCTGCTTCCAAAAATGCCAGCGATTTATCTCCCCACTGGCGATATGAACGAGGCGGTTGAGATCAAACCCTATCACACCACTTATGTTGCTCCGATCGGCAAGAAGACGGTTTTTGGACAGGATGAGCCAATGCAGTTCCGGAACATCACCGATGGTACGAGCAATACGATTGCCTTTGTCGAACTCAAGCGCGAACACGCTATTCCTTGGACAAGTCCCGAGGAGTATCCGTTTGACGAGTCAAATCCAACCGCCAAGCTTCGCGATTACAATGGCAGAACGGTCATCGCTATGTTTGATGGGTCGGTGACCAACCTGAAACTGGATTTACCGAAAGAGACTTGGCTAGCTCTCTTCACACGCAACGGAGGAGAGGTCGTGAACCTGGAGTGAAAGCAAACAATTCACTTTTCCAACTGCATGTCAGACACGACTTGGCAAGTTCACCGATCCTACCAACAGACGCTTACCTCTTCGATAAACGGCCAGGTCGCTTGGTCCTTCCCACCCTCGAAGGAATCGTTGCCATCGAAAGCCGTTTGCGGTACGCTCATAGGCGGGCTGAATCATCGAGAGCCAATTGAAGCTGTTTTGCCTCTGACGTATTTGCCAGTTCTAAATAGCTCCACAGGATTTCCGGTGCGCAATGTGACCA
>CAILTZ010000663.1 GCA_903837255.1 uncultured Pirellula sp.
AGCGATAGCGTTTCCGAGGGTGTCCGAAGCCCACCGTAGCGACTCAGCCCCAAGATTACTTGCCAAACTGGGTTTGCTTTCTTCATCAGCTTGTCGACCACTTCCCGTGGCACAAACTCGTTGACCTTCACCGAGCTCTTTTGGGTCTTTACCTTGAGGAATGGGTTCTCGTCGATGATCTTCCAATCGACCGCGTCGTGCATGAATTGCCTCGCGAATTGGATCCGTTTATGGATCGTCGTCGTGGCCATCCCTCTAGCTTTGAGCTTCTCGTGAAACTCCTTCGCGTGGCCCGCAGTGATCTGGTTGATCCGGATTCCCTCGGGCATGTACTCTTTGAGGTTCGCCACTACCTGTTTCCATCTCAGGAATCGGCTCTGGCTCGACCAAACACACAGCGATGAGCTTTTCTCGCAGAGCCGGGGATTTGGCTAGCCAAGCCGCATCGTCCTGGGCCCGCGCAGATAAGAATTGGGTAGTCTTGAGGAAGACCTGGTGGTACAATCTGGAGGGAGAACAAAATGGACCTATACACAGAATCGATACGGCACCTCCCTCTAGGGGAGCGTCTGGAGCTTATTCAAACGATTTGGGATGACATTGTTTCAAACGATGAGCAAATCCCTGTGCCGAATTCGGCGATTGAGGAAGCAAAGCGTCGGCGAGACGAAATGCTAGTGGATCCAGCAGTCGGATTGACTCACGACGAAGTTTGGAAAAAAATCAAAGATGCCAGACGGTGAGTACCAGGTTCGATACCATCCCCTTTTTCATACGGATGTAGTGTCTGCCGCGACCTGGTACGACCGACATAAGGTTGGGCTGGGATTTGATTTCCTTGAATGCGTCGAAGTAGCAACGCTAAAATTAGCAGAAGATCCCTATCGGCGTTCTTCTGTTGACTACGGTTTGAGGTACTGGCCGATTTCCCGATTTCCATTCGTCGTCTTCTACGAAGTTCGAGAGCTTGAGATTCTTGTGCTTGGTGTGATGCACACCGCTCAAGAACATGAAGCATGGTTGCGACGAACCAGATAAAAAAACTTCGAGAATCATACTTTTTCTTGGGTGACCAACCGTCCTCAGTGTTTTGGCTCAGCGTAGGTAGCGTAAACGTTGGTTAGGTTTAGTTTAGTAAATGAATGAACAAAAGATGCTGGGCGTTCTTGGGGGCTCTGCCCCCAAACCCCCGGGATTTATGGCATTGTGGCCAAAGGCAAGTGGCACTTGCCGGGCGGGAGACTCTCGGCCTCCCCACAACACCGATTCACATCACCCTTCCACCATCACCCTTCCACCATCACCTTCACCACGCCGGCCGCTTGAGCGAAATCGTCTTCGGTAACCAGCAAGTAGCTTTGTTGGGCGATGCGTGGTGAGTTGCCGAGCCAGGAGCAGACGACGTGCAGTGGGAACTCGCGTTGTAGTTCCGTTTGCAGGCTAGCTCGCCCCTCTTGAAGCTTTACAGAGTGGGACAATCGTGGCCAGCGCGAAAGTAGCGGGCACACTCCGCTGTGCCGTCCGCGAGGGTTCGAAGTACTACTGATTAAATCCAGCGGACGGCACATGGAATGTGCCTGCTACTTTTTTCTTATCACCGAAGATCTCGAATGCTTCGTCGAGGATCGGTCGCAGTTCAGGGAAGATCGGGCAGCTGCGAACGCCACGGCCTTCGTGATGCTCGACCTTCGGCTCTGGGATGCTCATCCGATTCATTTCCCAATCGATGTCGTCCCATCGAAGCGATAGCGTTTCCGAGGGTGTCCGAAGCCCACCGTAGCGGCTTGTGTCCCCACCGAGCCAACGTCTGTTTCACCCTGCGGTATGATTGGAATGTTTTTGTGCATAATGAAAAGATGATTTTCCGAGCCTATACCTAAAAAATCCCGGGGGTTCGGGGGCAGAGCCCCTGAGGAGCATGGGTCGTTTGCGCACGTTGTGATTGAAGTTGTTCAAAATCTTTTTTGAACAAATACCCCCCTAAACTAAAGACCGTTGCTACTCTCAACTTTCAACGGTCTACCTACTCATCGCCCCCTGGTGAGTCGTCTTGTGAGTTGCCAGAGCCGCCTCATAACCCTCGTTTTTTCTTGGGAAAACAGGTGGTTTTGCAGCAGAGGGGGTAGGATTCGAACTAGCTGCTTGCGCA
>CAILTZ010000664.1 GCA_903837255.1 uncultured Pirellula sp.
CACCCCAGGCCACGTCGATTTCCAATACGAAGTCTCCCGGTCTTTGTCATGCTGCGAAGGAGCCTTGCTCCTCGTAGACGCCTTCCAAGGCGTCGAGGCCCAAACCGTAGCCAACGCCTATTCGGCAATGGATCACAATTTGAAGATCATCCCCGTGATCAACAAAATCGACTTGAACCACGCCCGGGTCGACGAAGTCACCGCGGAGATGAACCAGGTCTTAGGGATCGATCCGGACGAAATAGTCAAATGCTCCGGAAAAGCTGGCATCGGCATCGACGAGCTTCTCTCGGCAATCATCGACCGAGTCCCACCACCAACCGTGAAATCCGCAGGCCATCTACAAGCCATGGTTTTCGACTCCCACTACGACGATTACCGAGGAGCGATCACCTACGTTCGTCTCATGTCAGGTGAAGTCAAACGAGGCGATAAAGTCCGATTCTATCGGGCGGGTGTCAATTACGAAGTCCTAGAACTCGGCCAGTTTGTCCCCGAGCGCAGAGCCGTCGATAAGCTTCATGCCGGCGAAGTGGGTTATCTCATATGCAACATCAAATCGCTCAAGGACATCCGCATTGGCGATACGGTCGTCCATGCCAACGATGAAAAAGTCCTGCCCCTCGAAGGTTACCAACCTCCCAAACGCATGGTCTATTGCGGACTTTACCCCAGCGATGGTCAGGAATTCTCCGAACTTCGGGATGCCCTCGAAAAACTCTCCATCAACGATCCATCCTTCGAATTTGCACCTGAGACCAGCGAAGCCCTCGGGTTCGGATTTCGCTGCGGCTTTCTAGGCCTATTGCACATGGAGATCATCCAACAGCGACTCGAAAACGAGTGCGATATCGATCTGGTCCAAACCGCACCCAATGTTACTTATGAAATCATCAAACGCGGGGGCGAACGGCTAGAAATCCACCGTCCCCAAGAGGTTCCGGATTCCGGCGAAATCGAACAATTCCGACAGCCAATTGTCCGAGTCAATTTTGTTCTCCCTACCGAATTCATCGGGGTGGTCATGAAACTCTGCCAAGACCGACGCGGAGTTCTCAAAGGAAACGAATACCTATCGGGCACCCGCGCCATGGTCAGCTACGATCTACCACTTGCAGAAGTCATCTACGATCTGCACGACAAGCTCAAAAGCGCCACGCGCGGCTACGGCACCATGGACTACGAAATCATCGGCTACGAAGAAGCCGACTTGGTCCGAATGGATATCCTAGTCAACGGCAAACGGGTCGATGCCCTGAGCATCATCTGCGATCGACGCGATTCGGATCGACGCGGGCGTGCCGTCGTCAAGAAGCTCAAAGAGGAAATCGATAGACACATGTTCGAGGTGGCTGTCCAAGCCGCCATCGGATCGCGAGTCATCGCCCGAGAAACCGTCCCGGCGCTTCGCAAAAACGTGACCGCCAAGTGTTACGGTGGGGACATCACCCGCAAACGGAAATTGTGGGCCAAACAGAAGGAAGGCAAGAAGCGGATGAAGTCGATCGGCTCGGTCGACATCCCTCAAAAAGCATTCATGGCTGTTCTGGATACAGGTTCGTCAGACAGTAAATAACTCATGAAAACAAGGATGTTTTCTTATGTTGGATGTCAGCAAACGCCTCGAGCACCCGGTTGAAACCCAACCTCTTACCGTCTATTGGCCCTATGCACTCTCGCTCCTTGCAGTGCATCTCCTAGGGATACTGGCCTTTTTCCCCAGCCTTTTCACTTGGAGCTCGCTGGTCGTTGCCCTCGCAACCCATATCCTTTTTGACGGCCTAGGGGTCTCCATCGGATACCACCGACTACTGACCCACCGGGGGTTTGAATGCCCCAAATGGCTCGAACACTTTATCGCCCTGTGTGGAATCTGTACCCTTCAAGACTCCCCGGCACGTTGGGTCGCAGTGCACCGAATGCATCACCAACATAGCGATCACCAACCCGATCCACACTCCCCTTGGGTCGACTTTATCTGGGGGCACGTCGGATGGCTGCTTTTCGTAGACCGACGCCATGACGGTGTGGTCCACTTTGAACGCTACGTCCGGGATCTGCTCCGAGACCCATTCTATTTTCGCTTGGAACGAAAACTCATGTGGTTCTGGGTCTACGTGGTCCATGCAGCAATCATCGTAGGACTGGGCTACCTCTTTGGACTGGCTACCACCGGCAGCAATTCACAAGCTCTTTGGGTTGCAGCGTCCTGGTTTACCTGGGGCGTGATCGTCAGAACAATCTTCACCCTCCATGTTACCTGGGCCGTGAACTCCGTGTGCCACAAGTGGGGGTATAGGAACTACCACACACGTGACAGCAGCACAAACTCCTGGTGGGTGGCCTTCTTCACTTTCGGAGAAGGCTGGCACAACAATCA
>CAILTZ010000665.1 GCA_903837255.1 uncultured Pirellula sp.
AATTTGGGAATGGCCAAAGTAGTCGCCGACGTTCCCTTGCACCACGCACTCGCAATTGCTGGTTGCTGAAAAACCGTAGTCACCGATGCTTCCCATCGTTTCGACTTTGAGCAAATTCCTCAGACCGGCCCCGAGCTGATCTTTGCCATAACCGCCTTGAAGGATGACGTAGATTGCATCGGGCTCTTCGTCGACAGTTTGGATGGTGATTTGTTCGAGGCGTTGCGGGTCTTGCAGTGCGTCTTGGACGACATGCTGCAATCGAGCCGGGTGCGCGTCGTCGCTGACTTGGATTTCGATGACGCGTGCCATGGCGAATCGGATGGTTGGATCAAAAAGGGTAGAAACAAAGTGCCAGGACCAAAGGGCCGGAGTGGATCCCTATTCTACGTCTTTTTCTTGGTTGTTTTCTTTGCCGTTTTGGTAGCTTTTGCGGTCTTTTTGGCTGCCGGTGCCTTGGCAGCCTTCGGGGCCTTCGGTGCTTTCGGGGCCTTGGCGGTCTTTTTGGCTGCCGGCGCCTTGGTCGAACGTTTGGCCTTGGATTTTTTCTTCGATGGGCCGGCCGCTGCGCGTGCTTCGAGCAGCGAGACGGCTTGCTCGAACGTCAGATCCTCGCCCGAGGTGTCTTTGGGAAGCGACGCGTTGGTCTCAGAGTCCGTGACGTACAGGCCGTATCGTCCGTCTCTGAGTTCGATGGGCTTGCCGGTCACTGGGGAGGCTTCGAAGGTCTTCAAGGGGGGGGCAGCTACGCCCCGTCCTCCGCCTCGCAGAACCTTGGGCTGCGCGAGCACCTCAAGGGCTTGTTCGAGGGTGATTTCCAGCAGGGGGTATTCGGCTGGGATCGAGCGCGATTCGGACCCGTGCTTGAGGAACGGTCCGAAGCGGCCTTGGGTGGCGATGACACTTTGGCCATCGGTTGGATGGTTCCCGAGCTCGCGAGGCAGTGAGAGGAGTTTGACGGCCAGATCGACATTGACGTTTTCGGGCGCGACACCTTTGGGTAACGAAGCGTTTTTCTTTTCTTCATCGTCGTTGGTACCCAACTGCACATAAGGTCCAAATCGACCTTGTTTGATGTAGATCGGCTTGCCCGAAACCGGGTGCATTCCGAGGGGCTCTTCGGCCTTCTGGTGCTTGTCGAGCAGTTCGGAGGCTAGGGCCAAGGTCAGTTCATCTGGGGGCATATCCTCGGGGATGCTGGCTCTGCGTTCGCCTTGTTCGATATAAGGCCCATAGCGACCGATCCGGACAACAATCTTGTCAGGCGAACCGTTGGCCGATGGGTTCGAATCGTTTGGTTCAAGGGCGTAGGAGCAAGCGCTTCTTGGGTCGATCTCGGCAGCTTTTTGGGTTATTAGAGGCCGGAGCCCGATCCCCCCCGGCGCAACGTGTTGTTCGTTGACATCGTCTCCAAAATAGAACTCATGGAGATAGGTAAGGTTCTCTTTTTCGTTGCGGCTGATCTGATCGAGGTAATCCTCCATATCGGCCGTGAACTGGTAGTCGACCAGCGATGGAAAATGGTCTTCCATCAATTGGATGACTGCAAAAGCCGTCCAGCTCGGGACCAGCGCATTGCCTTTTTTGAAGACATAGTCGCGGCGCAGGATCGTATCGATGATCGACGCGTAGGTACTGGGTCGACCGATGCCTCGCTCTTCGAGAGCTTGGGTCAACGAGGCTTCGGTGTACCTGGCCGGCGGCTGCGTGGTATGACTGAGCGCATCGAGTTGCCGAAGCTTGAGTTTTTCGTCGGATTGGACGTTGGGAAGGAGCTTTTCTTTTTCGGCCAGCTCGGCCGCCGGATCGTCGCTTCCTTCGACATACGCCCTGAGGAAGCCCTCGAATTGAATCGACGTGCCGGTGGCTTGGAAGACCGCATCGCCGGCGTGGATCGTCATGACGACCCGTAGTTTCCTGGCATCGGCCATTTGAGAAGCGACCGTTCGCTTCCAGATCAGATCGAAGATTCGGAACTGATCGTAGCTGAGTTCGTCCCTCAGGGCCTCGGGGACTCGGAAGGTGTTACCAGCAGGCCGAATCGCCTCGTGAGCTTCCTGAGCGTTTTTGACTTTGGTTGCATAGGAGCGTTCCGAGTCGTAGAGGAACTCCGGACCGTATTGGGTTCGAACCAGACTGCGAGCGGCGGCGACGGCTTCTTTGGAGAGAGTCGTCGAGTCGGTCCGCATGTAAGTGATGTAACCGTTTTCGTAGAGGCTCTGCGCGATCCTCATGGTGTCTTTGGCGGTTAGCCCCAGTTTGCGATTGGCCTCTTGCTGAAGAGTGCTGGTGGTAAACGGAGCCTTGGGCCGCTCGGTGTAGGGTTTAATCTCGACTTTCGATACAATGAAATTTTCGCTAGACAAGCGATTCTTCAGGGCTTCAGCGGCGGCTTGGTCGAGCTGCAGCAGTTGCGGATCTTTGAGCTTACCGGTGGCCGAGTCAAAGTCCTTTCCGGAGGGCAACCGACGACCTGCGACGCTTACCAAGGCAGCCGAGAACGATTCGCCTTGGGCCGTGTTCAGGTGGGCTTCGAGGTCAAAGTACGTTGCGCTGTGGAAGGCCATGCGCTCGCGTTCACGCTGGACGATGAGCCTGACGGCCACGCTTTGGACCCGGCCTGCGGAGAGCCCAGGTCGGACTTTTTTCCATAATAGTGGCGAAACATCGTAGCCGTAGAGTCGATCGAGGATCCGGCGGGTTTCCTGGGCCTTGACCAATCCTTGGTCGATCTCCCGCGTGGCGGCCAAGGCACCCTGGATGGCTTCTTTGGTGATCTCGTGAAACACCATCCGCAGGACCGGAACCTTGGGCTTTAAAACCTCTTGAAGGTGCCAGGAGATCGCCTCCCCCTCGCGGTCTTCGTCCGTCGCCAGATACAGAGTTCCCGCGTCCTTCAGGGCCGATTTCAGGAAGTTCACGTGCTTCTTCTTGTCGGCAGGGACAACGTAAACAGGCTCGAAATCCTGCTCGACATTCACGCCCAGGTAAGCCCAAGGCTGAGATTTAAGCTCCGCAGGCATCTCTTTCGAGCCACCGGGCAGGTCCCGAATGTGGCCGATCGAGGCTTCGACTTGGAAGCCACTCCCGAGAAATTTCGAGATCGTCTTGGCTTTGGCAGGCGATTCGACGATGACCAATGATTTTTTTTGACTCATAAACGGTCGGCAATTCAGATTTGGTAGCTGGGAACGGTGCGCAGGGCCCGGTTGCTGGGTTGTGTTCCGGACGTTGGCACTTTGTCAAGCCCCCTTGGGGGAACGGTTCTGGGGGAAAACAGGTCCAAATGGTGCCATGGATTGAGGCCTCTGCGATTGCGTAGACTCAAGGATTTCCTAAAATCCTCGGTTCCCTCCGAGGCTTTCGCCTCCAGGGTGCCGATCGCTCAGTAGAGCCCAAGGAAATTTTTTTATGGCTAGTCCCTTTTCGTATTTTCGTAAGAACCAGCGACTTTGGATGGCTGTTGCCGTTTTGATTGCGATTCTTTCGTTTGTTGTCGCTCCCATGCTCCAATCCTTCTCCGGGCGTGGACCGGTAGGCGGTAGGCG
>CAILTZ010000666.1 GCA_903837255.1 uncultured Pirellula sp.
CAAGCGTTCGGAGGTCTCTGGCAAGCGGATGTGGGGGTTGTTCGAGCAGCGATTTGGGACATCCAAGGCTTTTTTTGCCGAGCATTTTGTGGCCAATTACTGCCCATTGGTTTTTATGGATCAGGGGGCAAGAAACCTAACGCCCGACAAGTTACCTGCCCGAGAGATGAGCCAATTGGCCCAAGAGTGCGACAGGCACCTCGAAGAACTTATCCGAATCCTCACACCGGTGTATTTGGTAGGGGTGGGTCAATTTGCCGAGCAATGCCTGCGGAGAGTCGCGGGGTTGTCGGCCAGTAGGTTGGCGGCCAGTGGGCCTGGAGTATCCGCGCAGAGCCCCATAATCCTCAGAATCCTTCATCCGAGCCCTGCCTCGCCGGCGGCCAACCGGGGCTGGTCTCAAGCGGTGGAAAAAACGTTGGTGGAACAAGGAATTTGGGAAGGAAAAACACCGAAAAGAGCCTGAAATCCTGGGGCTTCGAGTTTCTTCGCCCCAGCCGCATCGATATTCTACGAGAGTCCGACGGAACTTTTCCGGCCACTAGGGCCTCGGAGAGGTGTACGATAATTGGTCACCTATAAATCATGATGCCTCCAGATCCCCGACAAATTGAAGAATGGCTGAGCGGAATGCTCGACGGAGCCCTCTCCGAAGAAGAGCAGCAGCAGCTCGATATCGCCATGCAAAACGACCCTTCGATCGCCGAGCGATTGGAGGAATTGGCTATCCTACGCCGCTCCTTGCTCAGCGGTCGCTCGGTCGGCCGGCTGGGACCAGCATTTCCCAATCGAGTCGTCCAGGCCGCCCGCGAGCGGGCTTCTCAGATGGATGCCCCCCCGGCTTGGGTTCTGCCAGATGCTCCCAATGCGGTTGCCCCACAGGGCCAAGAGCCTCTCTGGAGCGAAGGTTATTCCGAGATCGATCGGCCGGTTGCTCAGTCGGTGGATATTCCCCATGGCGCCTCTGTCCGTGGCCAAAAAGCGATGGTCAGGGGGATCATGGGTTCTGGCCAAGAGCACAACTCTGTGTCTGTAAGGGAACGCTTGGTCCGTGTTTGGCTTCCCTCGATTGCGGTGGTCGCAGCACTTTGCGCCCTGTTTGTGGCGTTGCCTCGCAGCGGTCCGGTCAATCCAAACCCAACCCCTGATGTTGCTGAAAACCCAACAGAAAATCCCACCAATATTCCTGATGACGGATTCCCCAACGGTGCGCCTAATAATGCGATCGTCGGCGATGTCAAAGAGCCAGCAAGCGACTCAAAACCTAACACCTCGCCCCCCGAGCCTATTCTTCCAAACAACGCGAGCAATGGATCGATTGCTAAGGTTCCTGAGTCCAACCCACCGATGCAGCCCAAGACCCTTCCGGCTGGTCAGGTCCCACAAAACGGCAGTGTTTTCGTACTTGTCGCTAATATTTCGGTCGATCCTGATGCCCAGCAAGATGACATGCTCTCGGATCTTTTGAACAAGTACGAGATCATTTCGAGCACCGACGCCACTCTGGAACGCACTGATGTCGACAAGCTAGTATCGTCTCAAATTTTGAAGCCTATTGCCAATGATCCTGATTTGAAAGGCGATGAACTGACGGTGTATGTTGTCAAGGCGAGTCTCGAGCGGCTCGATGCTTTCCTGCAGGATGTTCAACAACAGTACAAAGACTTCCCAAGTTACAAGCTGAACATGACAGCCGATCCCGCTGTTCCCGTGCTTCTGAATCAACTGGCTGGTCTATCCGATTCGGCCCAACAAGCCAAACGCCTTGTGTTCAAAGACCCTCAAACCGGTGAATCGTCTCCTACGATCGGCCAGCCAAAAAACGACACGCCCAAAGAGGCTACCAAGGAGGAACTCGAAATGCGCATGAACGCGACTCTTCGAATAGCCAACGGCAAAGTTCCCGGCAAGCCGCAAGAGGGATTCTTGCTCCTCTTGGTCCGTCCCGCAAAATAAACTCGGTTGACCAATTCACGTCGACCGGGTCAATTCTTCTGCTTAAGCCCTTGACTGATCTCGAGGGCATCTTTGCAAGCACCCTGCCAAGCCGACTCGTTGGCGAAGCCTTCGCGATGGAACAGCACCGGCTCTCCTCCGATGGAAAACTCGATCCAACTGTTTCGAATCTTCACCCGCTCGACATAGCGCACCGGGCAGAGGATCCAGTGCAAAGAGTCTGAGAACAAGATCTGCTGTCGAGTAAACCATTGCAACTGAGAACGCGATCCGATGGGCCTTTTGCGGTACGCTCCGCGATCTGGATCGGAATACTCGCGCATCACTTGAAACTGAGCCAGCAGATACCTACCGATCTCGAACAAAACCCAAATAAAAAGAGCCAGCACCGGCAGCGTTAGGTTCAACCCGCTCCCCCCGGGGATTCCGCCGATGATTCGGGGTATTCCAGAGATCCCGGGGAGAAAACTCAGCCACAGACCGAGCACCAGGAGCACAAGCAGAGGTCCAAGAGTTGGTCGCCAAGCGATCGCCCGGGTTCGATTCCCAAGACGCAAGCTTCGATCTAACGAGAGCAAACATTCCCAACCCTCCGGCGGGGCCGCTTGGACGATCAATGGCTCTTGTGTACGAGGGTACCGACCAGCTTCTAGCAACTCATACCACTGGTCTTCGTAAAAACAAGTGCTAGGGACCATGGTCCAAGGGAATGCATTTTCCAGGTCTGGGTAACAGAGCATTCCGCGCCGCGGATTGACCATGAAGGATTGCAGGTGGGATTGAAAGCACACATCGTTGTGCCAAACCGTCAGACGCCCACTCGATGCGATGCCATGGATAGGGCCGACCAACCAAGGTCGACGTTTTTGCAGTCGATTGGCATGGTTCTTTCCAACGTAGCGGATCCATAAAAACCAAAAAACGCTCAGGGCTGCGATAGTAACCAGGGCCAGTCCAGTCACTCCAATACCAAGCACCAGGATAACTCCCCAGACCAAGGCCGAGATAAGCACCAGCGGCACGACGCATCCGATCTGCAGTTGCGACCCGAAGTACTTTGCGATCGCCGCATGTTCGAGCGTGCCGCTAAAACGCACCGAATAGTGCTCACCTACAAGACTCGGCGGAGTCGAATCGCTCGCACCGAGCGAGGACTCCCAAGGGTTGATTGGGTTTTCCGGGGAACTTGGACTCAATCGATGCAACCCTTTCAAGCGATCTGAGCCTGATCCCCTGGATCAAGGCTTAGGTTTTTTCATCTTTTCTTGTTACAATTGGACGCCATGAGCAATGCCAGCACCTGGAAACTTCCAACACCTATACGACATAAGCTCTCGGAACTCCGAGGACTCATCAGCCGAGTGATTGCCACCCAAGGAATCGCGGTCCTGCTGATCTGGCTGCTGGGTTCCTTTGTCGCGTTTGGACTGATCGATTACCTTCCGACAAGGTTCGGATCGGACGAATCCCCTCGCATCGTTCGTTGGATCATGCTTGCGATCATCGCCGCAGGTGCGTTGGGCATTGTATACCATTATTTCTGGAATCGATGGCTGGTCAGCTGGAGCGACTCGGCCCTGGCCCTGGCCATCGAACGTCGCTACCCCGATTTCCAAAGCACTCTGGTGACAACCGTCCAAGCCGCTAGTCCGACGGCCAAACTTCGATCGCAGGAACTCCAGGAGATCGAGCATCCGAATCGACCGGGCATGATCGAACTGGCCGCTCGACAGGCCGTCGAAAAAATTTCATCGATCGATGTAAAATCGCTGGTGCGATTCTCGACGCTCCAAGTCGAACTCGGAATCCTGGCAGCTCTCGCAGGACTCTGCGGTATCGGATCTGTCTTGCATCCAGACCTGGTCTCGCATTGGACAAAACGCTTGTATGGTCTCTCCGATGCGCCCTGGCCTCGCCGTACTTCGCTAGGCATCGTTGGGCTCGAGTTGGAAGTGCCTGCGTTTACCAACTCGCCGACTCGCGATCGCTATCTGGTTCCGATGGAAAACAATCGCTTGCTCGCGCCCAAGGGTTCCTCGGTGCGACTGCGAGCCACGGCCAAGGATCTGCTCGCAGAGCCTTACGACAAGTGCGCATTGCATTACCGAGACCGAGCGGGCAATCGCGGTCGAGCCAGCATGCTCAGCTACTCAAATGCCAACCCTCGCGAGTTTGTCCTCGATGGCCCACCTTTGGAAGCGGTCAATGACAACTTGTGGTTCTCTGTCGTCGGCGGAGACGCTAGGCTCTCGAACCTACTGCTCGAAACCGTCGAAGCCCCCTTGGCAGTCGCGACCGATATCGATGTCCAGTATCCGAGCTATCTACAACGATCCACCAAAACCACATGGGGCAACGAACGGCTGGAGTTTCGAAATGGAATGAGACTACCCCAAGGCACCCAAGTAGGTTTTTGGATCCGTGCCAACAAGCCGATCCGAAAAGCCGATGTCATGCAAGTCACTGGCACAGGAGCACAGGACGCAACACGGCTGTTCAGCGTCGAACTGGAAAAACCAACAACCGAATTTGCCATCCCAGCTACGCTGTTGCTCGGGAACCTGTTCGCTGAAATCCGACTCTGGGATGACCAAGGCCTATGCTCGACAAGGGTCCAGCAATACGTCATCGCTGCCACGAACGACAACACGCCCGAGATCGACTTTGTGCTCGAAGGAATCTCGACGGCAATCACGGAGAACGCCAAACTTCCAATCCGTAGCAAAATCAAAGACGATTACGATCTGCAGCAGGCTTGGGTCGAATCCAGAATCGACGAACAAGAAACCATCAAGTCCGAATTGCAGCTCACCCCACAGGGCAACGGGGACTTGGACATCGACCTCAAAGCCATGAGGGAAGCCGGACAAACGCCCCCGAGCGTCGGCTCGACGTATTCGCTCATGGTAGCAGCCTCGGATTACTTTGATGTTGCTCATAACCCAGAAACATCAGCGGTCTTGCACGTCGGTCGCTCGACGCCCATCCAACTGAGCGTTGTGAACGAAGACCAATTCCTGGTCCTGCTCGATCGGCGCGAAGCTGCCATGCGCCGCAGACTCGAACAGATCATCAGTGAACTAGGACAACTCCGGGACCTGTTGATCCTGACCAACAAAAACAACAAATCAGGGGACCAACCCCCTGTCCCAGACGAGGCCAATTCCCCAGACAGCACCGACCAAGCCCAGAGCAGAGAAACGCCCGCCCAGGCCAAGGCCAGGATCCTGCTTTTGAGATCCCAGCAAGCCGCCGCACAAGTCGCCAAGTCCGAAGGGGAACTCAAAGGCGTCTTGAGCGAAATTTCGCTGCTGGTCGCCGAGCTGATCAACAACCGAATCGATAGCAAAGATCGTCGCGAAAGGCTCGGCGATAAGATCAAGGCGCCTTTGACGGCACTGCTCGAAGCAAAATGGAAACCCTTTGCCACCGAAGTCAACCAACTGGAAAGCTCCCTTACGAAATTGAGCACCGAGGAATTCGCGACCAAGATCGATCAGGCTATCGGACAGAACAACGAGATCATCGCTGCTCTGAACGCAATCCTTGCAGACATGATCGAGATCCAAGACCTCAACGAAATCATCGATCGAGTCCGAGGACTGCTTGACAAAGAATCCAAAGTCCTCGATCGCGCCAAGGAAGAGCAGAAGAAAAGTACGCTGGACCTGCTGAAATAATCCGCCTTGCTCGGAGATTGCAATGAACCGATATCCACCAAATCGAATCGCCATACTGGCTGGTACAGCCCTGTGTTGGCTTATGGCCCTGTGTTGGTCTCTGGTCGGGACGGTTCAATCCCAAGAGCCCGCCAGTGCAATCAAAGAGTTGCAAAAAGAGCAAAAGGCGCTAGCCACCCAGTATGCCACTCTCGAAGAGATATTCTTGCGAATGGGTCAGCTCGAAGCTGCCGCGAACCCGACCCGCGCGGCGCTGCTGATGCAAGCCGCACAGATGAGCAAACAACTCGCTACCCAGCAGCGTATGGCCCAGGCCAGCGATCTGCTTGCCAAAGGCCAATACTCGCGGGCGATCCCTGAAATGGAGGCCAGCAGAGACAACCTCAAGAAACTCTTGGAATTGCTCCAAAGCGAGAACCGCTCGTCGCGAATCAAAGACGAACGCAAACGTCTTGAAGATGTCCTCAAAGACATCCGACGCATCGAGAATATCCAGCGCGCAACACGGGGACGCACAGAAGCCGGCCAGGACAAAGATAGCGCCGCAAAAGACCAAAACGACCTCGAAAAACAACTCGAAACCACTGAAAACGAACTGACGGATAAAAAAGATCGGTCGGATCAGTCGGATCGGTCGGATCAGTGCGATGCCGCGGGGAATCAGCCCTCCCTCGGCAGCCGGGCGGCGAGGCGGGCGCGGAGGCGGTCGGGGAGGGCGGGGGACTCGGCGAGGCGGCTGAGCAGGTCGCGGGCGGCCCGG
>CAILTZ010000667.1 GCA_903837255.1 uncultured Pirellula sp.
ACGACTGACCCAAGTCACTGTCGGTAGCAACAGCAACCTACAGATCTACCTCAACAGCACTCAACCGGTTTCTGGTAAGCTCGAACTGGTATCGGAAAAAGGTGACTTGCGCTACCAAATGGATCTTGTTTATCAGTTGAGGCCGATTCGGCTCTATGACTTCAACAACGTTGTTCGTACGTCGACTTCGCCCACGGCTGCCAATTACACGAGCGTCTTGCCAACAGACCTGTACTCCCCAACGAACGGTTATGGATGGGATGCTGCTACCAAGAGTGTTGACCGAGGTACTACTGCCAAGAACCTCCCTCAACCATCAGACTTAAATCGCGATAAGCACTTCGAGGCTTCCGATCGTGTGTTCTACATGATGAGCGAACCTGGCAAGGCATACGATATCACCGTGTACTTTGGGGATACGGAAGTCAGAAATGTTGGTGTTTCGGTCGATAAAGGTGCCACCTATCAATCTGTCTCAACCGCTGCAAATCAATACGCATCGAGAACTTGGTCCGTAACAGCCACATCTGATCGATTGGAAGTGCGTGTTCGCAAACTATCCGGATCAAACTGGTCGATTAACGGAATCGATCTCCGTGAGGTTACGCAAACGGTCTCCGCCAGTGGTCGATCCAAGGCGGTAATGGTTTGGCCTCAAGAGGTGGTCAACAATCTCACTAGAGATTCCGCCGAGCCAGTGGCGCTTCGAGATCTAGCTGCTACTGTGCCCGGGCAGAGCATCCGAATTGCTCCCCTGGAAAACGATTTTGTGCTGGGCGGGGAATTGAATCCAAAGTCTTTGGAAATTGTTTATGCACCAACAACAGGGACAGCTGTCGTCACTGAGGACGGCCACATCCTATTTACGCCTGATGAACAATCCCTGGGGGTTGTCAGGTTCTCCTATCGTGTTCGCGACACTCAAGGGATGGTGAGCAATTACTCTGACGTACTTGTGAACGTTAACGAACGATTGCAAACAAACTTTGTGAACCCGATGGACTCCAACGGCGACGACTCCGTCAATCCGCTCGATGTGCTCGCAGTGATCGACTTGATCAACTCCGGATTGAGCTCCACTGTTAGCAAGTCGTTCAATAACACCAACCGCTGGGCGGATACCAATGGAGACGGGGTTATCAATCCGCTGGACGTATTGCGAGTTATCGATTACCTAAATGCGATGGGCTCGAGCATCGCATCAGGAGAGGGGAGTGCAGAGGTTCATGGACAACTTAGCCTCGCACCGGCCAACCCCGCATTGGAACCTGTAACCGCCAAATCAGTGACCACTCCGACACGCACGTTCACCGCAGGTCCCATGAGCCGCCGAGGGTCAGTCCAGAGCGGTTGGAGTGCGGAGGAACCTTGGCTCTAGATTGAGCGTCGTGATCAGAAATTGTGGGTTCGCTTTAGCTCGGGCAAAGTAGATCAAAATTTTGAGCATCTTTGACTCTTTTCATCCGGCGTACTTCGGCACCCGATTTTGTATCCAAAAGCCGCAGCGTACGGTTCCTGATCGCGGTGTGATCCTCAGCGCATTTGCGACCACCGGTGAGGTTTGGCCTCCGGAGAAAAACCGCCTAGCCGACGCTCGACTCGAGTCCGAACTACGGCGGATCGATCATCAGTTTTTGATCCGCATGATCGGCTACTGTCCGACGGACGGTCACGCCGAAGCCAGTTGGTTAGCCGATTTGGATGGCTCGATGGCTTGTCAGATCGGAATACGTTTTCATCAAGACGCTTTGTACTTGATCGAACAGGGAGAACTGTACGTTGTCCGATGCAGCGATCCGACACAGCGGTCTTATGTAGCCAGCTTTGCTCAGCGGCTAGACTGGATAGAGCCCGAGACGATGTGCCAACGCCTTGAGAGCCACTGACCACTCCGGTTTGGATTTCAGGCAAAGCTCCCACCAATCCATAAGCATCGGAACAAAGTCCGTCGAAACATCTCGGTTGGTTGGGATAGCGATGTGCCAATTCTCAACGGCAAGCTCTGCGATCGATTCATTGCATTTGGTCAGCTCCAGGACTTCGGCGGCGGCCAAACTCGGCACGAGCATCGCCAGTGGAATCAAATGCCTCAAGGTATCCGGGGTGAAACCCAACTCGGAGCGGAAGGCAACCGTATGCAACTGCGACAAAAGCCAACCCAATCGAACCACCTCAGGCAACTCTGCTAAAGGATTCGTCAGGACAGCTTCGATATGAATCGACTGATGTTCACAGTGGGAGCGGCCTGCACCTCCGAGGATCGGTTGAACGCCGACGACACTCGCCTCGCGCACGAGGTGATCGCTCCGTGTGAGCCTTCGTAGATGAGCCATGAATCCGCCGCCATAACCAACCCATTGCTCTTGCAGAGGTTTGATGCGATAGTCGAATTGCTCGATGTACTTTGGGAACTGGAGCTTAAAGGCAGCTTCGACATCCGTTATCGCACCGACGAGTCTCTGCGCCAACGATTGTTCGACGAATCCATCGATATGATCGGAGAGAAGTTGGTTGGCAAGAGCACTGTTGGACTCGATCCTGGACCCGAGTGCAACGATGGTATCCCAAAGACGCAGCGTGCTGAGTGCGTCGAGGTCCTCCAGGCATGTTCCGAGTGAGTCCGCACAGGGGCCGAGTTTGGCCCGCAGATTCTCGTCGAGGACTTGGGCTCGGAATCGCCAACAGCATTCCGCAGCATGCAAGGCGCTGGTCGAGTAGCTTTTGGTCCACTGAAGATGCATGGGCGGTGGGTTCTGAGTCGTATGAAACTTCTAATGAGACTATCGATGCTCGCGAGCCGAGGTCTGCACTGCAATCCACTCCTCGAGCTCTTTCCAATCCACTGGAGGTAGTTTGCTCAAGTCAGGTCTCAGGGAGATCGCGTCGTGAATGTAGACGTGATGAATCTCAGTCTGGGAGCGATTCGTGTTCCAATGCAACAGGATGCGAACACAGGACATCAGCGATCCGGGCACCTCGACTTCATAGCCGCAAAGAAGCGGAACGTCCAACCATCCCATCTGCCGAGCGGCAAGCGCCGGGAACTCGGCGTTCAGGTCGCGAGTGACCGTGAATATCGCACTCGCGATGTCCTTGGACTCGATCCCGTTGCGGCGAATGATTAACGCTAAAAGCTGCCGAGTCGCCTTGAGGATCGCATCGCGCGTGTTGGCCTCGACGGTCGTGGCACCCCGGACACCCCTGCAAAGAGTCGGTTCGGGCTGGTCATGGGTTTGAGTTTCCGCCATAAAAATCGTTTCCAATCAGGATCAATGCTGCTGACTTCCAAGCCTAGCTGTGGGCACCTATGTTCTTAGGACGGCTTGCGGCGCATTCGACGTCTCGGCCCATTCGCAAGCCCTCGCGCCAGAGTATACTTCATCCCATGATAAACGACGACGCCAACTCTCCTTTAACCGTTTCCACCGACGTCGAACTCCCGGCGGAGGTCGATCCCAAGCGATTCACGTTTCTGATCGTCGACAACGATCCGGCTCATGCACGCGCCATGACCGAAAGCTTGGAAAAGGTCGGGTACCGATGCCAGCTAGCCACCAGTGGGCCGGAGGGCAAGCGGATGCTCGGGCAAAACACCTACGACGTGGTGATTACCGATTTGGTGATGAACGATGTCGACGGAATGCAGATACTTGCGACCGCTCGGCAGCTACTGCCCGAAGCCTACATCATCATGGTCACCGGACACGCGACGGTCACCAAAGCGGTCGAGGCCATGCAGCTCGGGGCCTTTAATTTCCTTGAAAAACCCATCACTCCCAACCGCCTTCGGGCTATCGCTCTGAAGGCCGTTGAGGCCGTCCAGCTGCGGCAAACCAACATCGACCTGAGACGCAGACTCGATGAAAAGTTCGGCTTCGAAGGCATCGTCTTTACCAGCCCTCAAATGCAGCACTTGATCGACCGGGTCAAGCGAATCGCGCCAACCGATGCGACAGTACTGATCACCGGGGAAAGCGGGACCGGCAAAGAGATGATCGCCCGCGCGATCCATCAGAACAGCCCTCGAAAAGCCAAGCGATTGGTCGCTCTGAATGTCCGGGCCGTCTCCGAGACCCTCGTCGAGAGCGAACTCTTCGGGCACGTTCGCGGGGCCTTCACCGATGCGGTCTCAGACCGCGAGGGAGCGTTCCAGTATGCCGACGGCGGCACTCTGTTTCTCGATGAAGTCGGCGATATGCCCATGAGCAGCCAGATCAAGCTATTGCGGGTCCTCGAGGAACAGCAAATCACTCGGGTCGGTGATAACAAATCCCACAAAGTCAACGTTAGGCTCCTGTCAGCAACCAATCGTCCGCTCGAGAAAATGATCGAGGATGAGCAGTTTCGAAACGATTTGTACTACCGACTCAAAGTCGTTACCGTGCACCTGCCTCCTCTGCGCGAACGCCGAGATGATATCGTTCCGCTGATGGACCATTTTCGCAAGCAATTCATTAAGCGCCACAGCCGCGGGCCGTGCAATTTCACCCCTGCGGTCACCCGAAAATTCCTGGCCTACGGCTGGCCAGGAAACATCCGCCAACTTAGGAACTTCGTCGAAACGATGGTCGTTCTCGATACCGATGGCAAGCTAGATCTAGACGATCTACCACCGGAACTCTACGACGAAGGCTCATCCGGATTAGGTTCGGTCGGTATCGCCCTACGCGGGTCTGGCGAAACGTACGATCCAACGAAACCACTGAGCGATATCGACCATTCCGATAGCCAAGCCTCCAACGGGCTACCTAGCGAACTCATCGGAAAAACCATGGACCAAATCGAACGCTGGGCCATCGAAGAGACGCTCAAAATGACAGCCGGGAATCGCGAGGAAGCCGCAAAAATTCTCGAAATCGGCGCCCGAACGCTCTATCGGAAACTGGATAAGTACAAGCATGATTCGGATCATACCGATCCGTTGCCCGGATAATCCCTTGCGAAATAAAAAGGGCCTTTCACCCAATGCAGGCCGACGATGAACTCTGCTTGTGCTTCCATATCACCTGCCGCAAGGTGCTCAACTTTATCCGAGTGCACCAAATCAAAATACCCAGCCAATTGGCAGACTGTGGAGGGGCCGGAACCGGCTGCGGTTGGTGCCGCAAGCAGCTCGAAAAGCTAATGATCCTGGCCTCCGAAAACCCACCCTCGGCGGCGGATGTCGAAGGCTGGCTCGCAGAGCATACGCCGGATCGGCAGAAATACGCCGAGGCTCGAGCAAGGTATCGGGAGGCCAAAGAACAAGCGTCCCAGCCTCACGCGTCCCAGCCTCAAGAGATTCCAGACTCGCCGCAAACCCAGTAAAAGCAAACCCAGTAAAAGTAACCCCAATAAACTGGGCCTTTAGTAACGGTC
>CAILTZ010000668.1 GCA_903837255.1 uncultured Pirellula sp.
AAGGTCAATACTCGAGCTGGCCGAGACCACTGGCCGAGGGTCTATAGCGTCATGCTCTGTGGGGGTGGACTGCCCCAGGGTCTGGTCTATGGCAGCAGCGATCGGATCGGCGAAAGTCCTCGGGATAATCCCACAACACCCTCGGATTTGATTCGAACGCTTTTGATCCGTTTGGGTGTGGATCCCGACCAAACCCTCACGACCCCCGATGGTCGGCCGATCCCGATCAACCAACACGGAAAACCTATCGATGCGCTTTTGTAGTCCGATGGCAGTATGGTTCCTCGTCGCGTTGCTTGCATCGCCCCTGGTTGGCCAAGCCCCGCCGACATCGTTACCGCCAAGAGTCACTGCCAGCCTATGGGACGCGCAGCATGATAAAGCAGTGCTTGCCACCGAAGGAGCCTTGCAAATCCTATCCCTACAAGTCTCTGCGGACGGGACAACACCATCTGGATCAAAATCGGAAAAGCCCAGCGAATCCTTTGACTGCGGCAGAGATCTGCCGAGCATCCAATCCATCGAGATCCCGTTTTCACAGATCGCGGGAATGGATTTTTCGCCAGACAAGAAATACCTGCTCATCGCAGGAGGAGACCCTGGCCAACGCGGCGCTGTACAATGCATCCAGTGGCCATCGACAAGCCCTGTGCGTTTGTTCGAAACGCAAGCCGACGGAGCACCGATGCCGGATGTTGTCACTGGCGTTGAGTGGTTCCCCGGTGGCATTCAATGGATCGAATCTCATTGGGCAGGATCTGCCTTGGTACGACGATCCGATGGATCGGTCTTGGTAACTTTTTCTGGGCACACCGGCCCGGTGCTCAGTGCGATTCCGTGGACCGATGAGCTTGCGATTTCCGCAGGTCTCGACCAAACGATCAAGCTGTGGAGGATTGCCGACGGGATGCTTGTTCGCAGTATGGACAATCATACCGCTGCGGTAACGCAACTGATTCGCTGGACGAGTCCCGAGGCAAAGGCGCTGCTGATCTCGATGGGTCAAGATCGAACGGTTCGCCTTTGGGATCCGCTCATCGGTCGTTTGATCCGTTTCGCCAGACTCCCGGATGTCCCGGTCAAGATGACCGTGTCGGACTCCGGACTGCTGTTGGTTTTGTTGGAAAATGGGTCGGTGTGCAAGCTCTCGATACCGTCGCTGCGGATCGAAGAGACGGTATCGTTAGGTGAGCCGAGAGCAACCACGCTGATCCAAACAGGACCAAGCAAGTGGTGGTTTTGGTAATCAGTGTGCCGAAGATCACCAAGCTGGGTCGGTCATCGAGTTTTGCTCGAAGCCACGGGCTCGGAGCAAGCACGAGTCGCAGTGCTTGCAGGTTTCTCCTTGAGGGCCTGGGTCGTAGCACGAGAGAGTTTTGGAGTAATCGACTCCCAGCTCAATTCCCTTGCGGATGATCTCGGATTTGGTCCATGTGATCAGCGGAGCGTGGATGATCAAGCGATGCCCCTCGACGCCAGCCTTGGTCGCCAGGTTGGCCATGGTTTCAAAAGCCCGAATGTACTCGGGCCGACAGTCCGGATAGCCGCTGTAGTCCAAGGCGTTGACACCGATGTAGATATCCAGTGCCCCTAGAACCTCGGCCCAAGCCAGCGCGTAGGATAGAAAGACGGTGTTGCGAGCGGGTACATAGGTAAGTGGAATGCCGGTCCCTAAATCATCGGCCGAATCGTGTTTGGGGACCGCAAGATTTCGGTCGACCAGCGCGCTGCCTCCAAAAACACTTAGATCCAGGTTGATAATCGCATGCTGGGCGACCCCAGCATCGCGGGCGATCTGTTGGGCCCGTTCAAGTTCGATCGCATGACGCTGCCCGTAGCGGAAACTCATCGCATAGGGGACACAGCCGGCCTCTTTGCAGATTGCCAAACAGGTCGTCGAGTCCAGACCGCCACTGAGCAGAACCACCGCTTTCTTTTGACCACCATGAGCCGTCATTGGCACCCTCGTTTATTTGGTTCGACTTCGTATAATCCCAAGCTATGTCTATTATTCAAATCGATCAACTGACCAAATCGTACCGGGTTTATCAAAAAAAAGAGGGGCTCGCCGAATCCGTCCGAGGACTTTTTCGCCGCGAGTACAAAACCGTCGAGGCGGTCCGCGGGATCTCTTTGAGGGTCGAGCCTGGCGAATTCGTCGCTTTTCTGGGCCCCAACGGTGCCGGAAAAACCACCACCTTGAAACTTCTTTCCGGAGTGATCTACCCGACGAGCGGCACGGCGAGCGTCATGGGTTTTGTACCTTGGAAACGGGACATGGAATACCGCCGACGCTTTGCGTTGGTCATGGGTCAAAAGAACCAGCTTTGGTGGGATCTACCGGCCCAGGAATCCTTCAGGCTCCATCAGCAAATCTACTCGATCGATCGCAGCACCTTCGATGCGAATCTCTCGGAGCTAACCTCGCTGTTGGATGTCCAAAAACTGCTTGGGCGCCCCGTGCGCGAATTGTCACTCGGGGAACGCATGAAGATGGAGCTTATCGCCGCCCTGCTACATTCCCCGGACGTACTTTTTCTCGACGAGCCGACCATCGGATTGGATGTGATCGCTCAACGAAATATCCAGCAATTTCTCAAGCACTACCAAGAGAAACGCCAGATCACGATCCTGCTGACCAGCCATTACATGAAGGATGTCTCGGCGCTGTGTCAGCGCGTGGTGGTCATCGCCCAAGGCATCCTGCAGTACGATGGATCACTTAGCGGCATTGTCGATAGTTTTTCTGGCTCGAAGGTCATCCAACTGCAACTTGGGATCGATCAATCGAAGGTAGGTCTGGACCGCTTTGGCGAGCTCCTCAAGACCGATCTGCCTCGAGTCTCGATCCGAGTTCCTCGACAGAATGTGTCGCGTGTGTTGGCCGAGATCCTCAACAACTACGTGGTCGACGACGTGGCGGTCGAAGACCCTCCGCTCGAGGACGTCATCGCGAGCCTATTCCATTCGATCTCCGAGTCGAATCCCGAGTCGAAGTGAGTTCCTGATGCAACGATCCCCACAAAACGAGTTTCTGCATGCATGGGCCACACGCTGGATGATCGTCAAGACGGCTCTTGCTGAAAAGCTCGCCTATCGAGGTGATTTCGCCTTGGGAACACTCATGCGGTTCCTGCCGATCATCACGCAGATCTTTCTTTGGTGGGCGGTCTTTCAATCGCTTTCTCCTGAGGATCCCAACGCCGGGAGAATTTCTGGGTATTCGTTCCATGACATGGTCGCTTACTATTTGCTAACTATGGTCGGCCGGGCATTTTCCAGCATGCCGGGGCTATCTTCGAGCATTGCCAAGACGATCCGCGATGGCGAAATCAAACGCTATTTGGTCCAGCCGATCGACCTGCTCTCCTTTTTGCTCTGGTCCCGGGTCGCCCATAAACTGGCGTATTACGTAGTTGCCATCGGGCCGTTCGCACTGGTCTTCTTTCTGTGTCGCGATTACTTCACTGCCGGTTGGCCGGATGCGATGACCTTGGCATGCTTTGCGGCCTCATTGGTCTTGAGCTTTGCACTTGGATTCTATCTCGAGGCATGTTTGGGGTTGATCGGATTTTGGATGCTCGAGGTTTCCTCGCTCCTCTTTGTCTACATGCTCTTGCAGTTTTTTCTCTCGGGTCACATGTTCCCGCTCGATCTGCTCCCGGCACCCTTTGATACGATCGTCAACTACTTGCCGATCAAGTACTTGGCTTATTTTCCGGCTGCGGTTTTTCTGGGCAAGATCCAGGGTGCGGCGCTGGCGATCGACATGGCGATGCTGGTGTTCTGGGTGGTCTTGTTCTATCTTCTATCGCGATGGATCTTTGCCAAGGGACTGGTGCGTTACAGCGGGTTTGGCGGCTGACGACTCCGCAGGTGCGCTTTCCAGTAGTGGGTGGTTTTTGCCACAGCAGTAATCACGTTCTTGATCTCTTTTTCCAGGCGATAATCTGGGCCAGCAGGCACATAGAGCTTGGACGATTCACGGCGAACGGAAATGTTTTCGACAAGGATCGCTCGCATCAGCCAAGCGGCCATCTGCTGGCTATCGCAGTGGATGCAGACCCAACCCAAATAAGGGCTATCGCAGGTGGCAAGGCCGCTTGCTAAGCCGATGCCACGACGAATCTCAGCAACCACGGCACGATAGGCCTCGGGAGCTTGCTCAATGCGAGATGTCTCTACTGGCTCGAGCAGTGTGCCTCGGTGGGGCGGTCCACCGGCCATGGCCAAGTCGCAAAACGAAGTCCAGATCTTGTCCCAAGGAACCAGCCCTGAATCGTCGGGCGCAATTTTGGCACTGCCCATCGATTGGGGTGATATTTCGTCGAGTCGCTCCGTGTATTCCGATGGAAGATGCTGCTGGAGCTGCTTGTGAAGACCGCTGAGCATCGGCCAATCGGCATCTGAGTGGTCGTTCCAGGGGAGTGGTCGCAAACGCAGGGCTCGCAGGTATCGCTGGACCATCCATGTCGCGATGTCTTGCACATCGATCCGGCTTGCAGAAAACATCTCCGTTGCCGACTCGACCACGGCATTCGGACAAATTCGATTCGCCCAGAATGCGATCAGGGCCAGCCTCTCGATCTGCTGCACGGAATCCTTCTGCAGCTCGAGCTCGGTCTGCAAAACTGCGCGAGTCGAACCTGGAACTGTGTCCTGAGCAAGTTGCAACGCGATTGGCTGATCGGATGATGTTTTGATCGAGCGAGCTAGGTTTCCGATCCATTGGCCGACCTCTTGGGGGGTCCAAGGCTCAGCGAGAAAAATGTTGGCGGTATTTGGCAAGTTTCCAAACCACCAAGCGGCTCGGATTTCGCAAGGGTGCAGGGATTCAAAGCCGCAGGGGATAACGACGATGCGATCGTATTTCACCGTTAAATCCATCGATGCACTAAGAGCATCCAATGGGTTCGAGTCGCTCGGGCTCAAGACCATCGCATCGCAGGCGATTCTAGAGCAAAGGGACGAGCAAGCCTGCTTGAGAAGCTCGATGTCGATCTTGAGCGGTCCGAGGGTTGGTACCAGCAGGACAAGGTCGGCGGAGGTTGGGGGCGATGGCGATGAGCTCATCGTCCCACCCCGGTAATCGCGTAAACGGCAAACGTTCCGAGCCAGTGTTCACCTTCATAGTGCCCGCTAAATACATAGGCCAACCCAGCTTCGCGATGGGCTAGGGCCGACTGCGCAAAGCGTTTCTTCCAGGCTGCATTGTCAGGCAGTGCACCAGCGATTGCATCCAGGGTCCAAGCTCTTGAGAGATTCAGGCCGGCCAAATGCACCAGCTTTCCATCGGTCACATCCGAGACGACCACGGGGGTCAAGAGCTTCGCGTGCGAGGATGCTTGGGTGGGTACCAGAAAACGGTCGAGCCAGTTGGCGAACTCATCGGCCGTGAGGATCCGACGCACAAAATCGGCTTCGTTGAGACAGGCGGAGAAAAAATCCTCTCCCGAGGGTTCGTACTCAGAGGCGTAGTTTCGATCGTTTAGGTAATACTCTCTGGATCGTTTCTCAATGGTTTGTGCGAGCTCCTGGTTGGAGACAGTGCGTGCATAATCGAGGATTTGTCCAAGGGCAAAGGCAGTATCGGGGTGGACACCGGTTCGAATCGGGGTGCTCAGGCGTGGCAGGTAGCCTAACGTCAAAGAAACGATTTCGGTTTCGAGCGGTTTGAGCGTTTCGAGCCAATATTTGGCTTGGGGATCGTCCCAAGTGTGCAGTTCTGCGACGAGTCGCAGTAGCCAAGCCCAACCGTACATCCGTTCAAATGAACGGTTTTCCTTGATCCGAAAGTAAGCGGTTTCGGCATCTATGTTTTGCTTGGTAAAACTCACAGAGAGACGCTCGCGTGAAGATTGAGCCAGGGGGTGGTTTGGGTTGGTCTTGAGCAAGCGGACGAGCATCCAATGGCCGTGGACGCTGCTGTGCCAATCGAAGCAGCCGTAGAAGGCCGGGTGGAGTTGTTTGGGGCTCAGCACATCCGACGGGCCGACCAGGACGTTGGAAGGTTTGTTGGGGTATTCGCGATGCAGCCCATCGATAGCCAGCTTGGCAAGTGCGGCGGCTTGGGAATCCTCGATGCTTCTTGCCGAGTCCTGTGCATTGATGGAAACGATAGCTGGTGCGGCCATGAGCACGCAAGCGACCCACGATGCGATCAAACGGATCATTTTACCAATCATGAAAAAGCTTCCTTCCTATCACAACCATTGCCACCATACCTGCCAACCCACACCAATAGAGCGGCTGCCCTCAGAGCTGTTGTCCTCAAGGGCTTGGATTGTAGCGAAGTCTTCGGTCGCTTGCGACTTGAGCCGCTCTGATCCCGTTTCCAAAAAATTTCTTTGGGTCGGTATCCAAAATGTGAAGCCGTAGCGTTGGTATCGAAAAGTTGAGCGAAAGATTTTTATTCAAGCCGCTTAGCGGTCAAAAAAAGGGTCGCAAAGCAAATCTTGTTGCAACATTGAGCGGCGTGAGGAGCCCGAAGGTTTTTTCACGCAGCCATTATCACGTAGGTTTTTTCAGGTGTTTTCGTAGTACCCGCGTTGGAGATAATTCATCATGTTGCT
>CAILTZ010000669.1 GCA_903837255.1 uncultured Pirellula sp.
CGAGAGTGGATTGCCTCTTAAAAAAATCCGTTGCTCTTGGGGGTTTTTCGACTCATCTAAAACCATCGCTCGGGGTGGTGCACCCGGTGAGGACAGGTTCAGCTGGTGGATCGCCGATCGCTTGCCGCTGATCATGTCGGCGATGGTCCTATTGGTCAGCTTGGAAGCTTCCTCATCAGGGACATTGAAGGGGGCATCGGGTCCGTAGAGATGGTGTCGCAATTGACGGTGCGAGGGGCTGTTGATGGTCTGATGTTCGGCGTGATCGTCGGGAAGGACGGTTCCTCCGGGAGCGGCTTCGAGGGACGTTCCAAGCAGCGCCGTCAACCATTGCTTGTGATGTTCGGCAAACAGTTCGCCGTACACATTGGCCAGTTCCAAGATCGATTTGGGTTTCTTCTGAGCCACGGCATCGACAAGCAGAGGATTCCACTTGGGTGGTTCATTTCTAAGCCCATAAATTTTGTCTGGGGTGCGCCCGGTAGATTCCAACTCTGCGTTGAGTTTTGCGACCAGCTCCTCGCACCGTTTTTGAAACTCCTCTGCCGGAACTTCAGCCCACATGCGAGCTTGGAACCATACGTGAAAGACAGGATCGTCTTGAGCGAGTTGGTTTAGGTACTTGAGCCAACGATTCAGGACCGCAGGGCGAACTTCGTCGGTTCGGTAGGACAGGAATGCCGTTGCAAGATCCTGTTCAGTAGCACCCTTGGCGATTTCGACCAAGTACATCCCGGCCTGCATGCGGAGTCGACTCCGCATGACTTCATTTTGCTCGCGGGCAAACTGCTGGTACTTGTCACCGAGCGTCTTGAGCTGCGTCTCGTACTCCGATCGAGCGTTTGCATCCGAGGTATTGCCGATGATTGGCAAGCTCTCGGGCGGATTGCTCGGAGCAATCGACGCGTACAGCGCGTAATAGTCTGACGTCGGGATCGCATCGAATTTATGATCGTGGCATCGAGCGCATGTGACCGTCAAGCCCATGAGCCCCCGCGTGATGACATCGATTCGATCGTCGATGGTGTCATGGTAATTGCGAAACTGCATACCGACAGTCAGGAATCCCAATCCAGCCAAACTCGGGTCGTTCTCGGGCAGACCCAATTGGTCCGCAGCGATCTGCTCGAGAATGAATCGGTCGACGGGCAAGTCCCTTTGGAAGGCATTGATCACATAATCGCGATAGGTGTATGAGAATGGGAAACTCGTAAAGCCGATCGCTGCACCTCCATGGGTGTCGGCATACCTAGCGATATCCAACCAATGCTTGCCCCACCTCTCGGCATATCGAGGGGAATCGAGCAATCGATCGATCCATAGGGTTAGGGACTCAGGGGATGGATCGGAGGCAATGGCCAACAACTCGTCTGGGGTCGGGGGTAGGCCGGTCAAATCGATCGACACTCGCCGAATGAATTGCTCTCTGGATACAGCCGGCGAAAGTTTCAATCCAGCCTTACCTAGCGAGTCTTTGATAAATCGGTCGATGGGGTGTGCGGTTAGGTTGTTCTGGTTGGTGACCTGCTCGAGCAAGCTCGCCGAATCGCGGATCGGGACAAACGCCCAGTGCTCGGAGTACTTGGCACCTTGGGCAATCCAATCCTTGAGGATCTTTTGCTGCTGGGATGAAAGTGGCTTGCCCAAATGCCCTGGTGGCATGACCTCCTGCGGATCGGTCGATTCAATCCGTTGGACCACAGGGCTTTGGTCGGCTTGACCTGCAAGGATCGCCGAGCGTTTGGCTTCGGCTTCGGTATCGAGTCGAAGATCGGCTTGTCGATTTTGCGCATCGGGGCCGTGGCACTGCAGGCAGTGGTTTGCCAGGATGGGGCGAACCTGTTGATTGAAATCGATCTGGGCTGTGGCTTGGATGGCCGTGGCAAACCACCATGCAAAAGCCAACGTGATGAATCGAAGGAATTCTCTATTCATGCATCAGAGCCGACGAAAGAGGTAGGCCGGAGGGGCCAGGCGGGAGTTTTTTGGGGGGAAGGGAGGACCCGTTCATCATAACTAGATATTATCCTCCGATCAACCGCTAGCATCGGTGATTGAATTAGATCATGTAGGACCAGTCACCCTCATCGAGATGGCCAGGATAGTTAGGGCAATGCGAGCATCGATTCGTGCCAAGAATCGCATAAGCCGTCTTGAGAGCTTGGATGGTGCTGGCCCAAATCTCCGATTCCTCTCGGAAGACGTTCGAGGCACCGATGAGTTCGAGGATGCCGACATTGGAGAGTACTCCTAGCATTTCAGCATCGACACCGCTGAGCATCACGGTCAGTCCATAGTGCCACGCCGATCAAGATACAGAATTCGACGGAGACCAAGATCGCCGATAGGGCGGTGACGCGCCAATGGATTTCCCAGTGCCGACCATCGATATGCTCGTCGAACGCATATCGCAAATGTACGACGGCCAACGGCCCGTCTCGGCAAAAGCCATTGCTGCTTCGTTCAAGCTATCCGAAGGTGCGATCGCCTCGAACCTTCGACATGCGGCCGAGATGAAGGCAATCAAGGAAATCAAATCCTTCGGATGGATTCCGCTTCAGACCTAGCCACCATCAGCTGGCCCGTTTCCTCTGCCCCCTGTCAAGGATACGCATTCTATGTCCATTGATCGTTTGTCTTTACTCGAGTGGCTCCTGCCTTATTGTGAACCCAATACCGTTTGCATCATGTATCCCAAAGGGAAGAGCGACGGTCCTGGTTGGGTCAATGGGCAGGAGCTCTCGGATCGTGCAATCTGTGCCTATCGAGCCGGCTCCCTGGCTTCTGAATCCTTCGATTCTATCACTCAAGACGGCAAGCCATATCGGATCACCCACGGGTCAAGTCTGGCACTTGTACCGCACCGCTATGGTGGGGTCGTGCGAGTCTGTTTCGATTTCGATGATCACGAAGGGGACGGTGGTAACGTACACCTAGCCGATCGCGTTGATCGATTTCTAGGTGCTTCGTCGATCCGATTTACCAGCAAGAGCGGTAAGGGATTGCACTGCTTCTACACACTCGCCGAGCCAATGGCCATCGAAGCATTCCACGAATGGTCAAAGTCCTGGGGATTCAATCGTCGAGGGGACATCGAGTGCTTACCCAAGACCGAAAAGCGATCCGCAGTCTGGCTACCCAACGAGCCCAACGAGCGAGGTGGCGACACGTATCTATGTGGCACAACCGATAGCTGCATCATCGGGCAATTGCCCAAGGCACCTAGCAAGCGACTGGCCAAGCCGACGCTAGATTTCCTACGAGGATTCGTCGCCCCCGGCTATCGCAACGATGCACTCAACAGCGCGTCGTACCACTGCGCCAAAGCAAGAATACCAGAGAGCGAAGCACGCAGCCTGTGCCTCCGCGCGGCCGATCTATGTAGGCTCCTAGCCGAGGAATCAGATAAGACGCAATCGACCTTTGCAAGCGGTTTCAGAGCCGGCCTAGAGGAAGTGCGAGCAAAACCAGCCAGGGTCACTGCCGATCGCATGGCCGGCGTCGAGCAACTACGTGGCCTCGGTTGCACCGACTATGGCAATGCACAACGCTTAGTTCGTAAACACGGAGCCAATATTCGGTACTGCTATGAGTTCAACCAATGGCTCGCCTGGACTGGAACGCCGGCCGATGGAACAGATCCTCACGGAATTTCAGCAGGAACTAGCGGGCATCTGCAACTGGGCCGTTCGTGGCTGCCTTGATTGGCAACGCTACGGAATGGGCGAACCACCCGAGGTACGCATCGCAACCACAGGTTATAGAGACGAAATGGACGTCCTGCAGGATTTTCTGGCCGAATGCTGCGTGCTGGATGCCAGTGCAAAAGTCGCTAGCCAAGACCTCTATGCCGAATACAAGCGCTGGGCAACCGACGCCGGCGAGCGAGCGCTCTCCCAGAAGCGATTCTCCCGGTGGATGGAGCATCGAGGCGTCCAGATGGGATTCAGCAAACAGCACACCTCGCACGGCAAGATCTGGAACGGCATCGCGCTAGACCTAAGAACCGCCATGCACATGTCGACCGACGGCAAATTCGGAGTTCGTAACGATGAATCATCGTTTCCGTAAATGCTTATCCCAATTCTGCCGTCACTGCGGTCACTTTCGATGTTGGGGGCAGTATCGAAAAGTGATGGGTGACGGCAGATGACGTCAGATTCCTGTTAATCGCTCTAAGACCCCAAACACGAACATGAATAACACACACACACGTATTCGCGCTCATGTTACGTGTCCTATATGGCCACGGGCCGAGCTACATCCGGCTTGTGATCCATTTAGCACACCGAGCGACGCTAGCCGGCTTTGAGGTCAAGCCCGCTGGCATTTTCGCGTCGCATCGCCACGGACTATCACCCATCGGATTCTACGAGGATGCCCTTGGGGACGAACCCCATCGCCACCTCGAAACCCCGCTTAGCGATCTTCTGGCGATCGCGCCCGATGTTGAATACACGCAGCAATGGTCTGCAGACATGGACAGGTACGTTTCTCGTTTCTCTACTCCCAAGGAGCCTTCTGTATGAGCATTTCAAAGTTTTTCTAGAAGATGATCGGTTTGCAAAAACAGCGATCGCAACAAAAGCAAAACAGCTATCGAGATCTGGTAGCCGCGATCGCGACGGGCAAGGAACCCAATCTGGCCGAGGTAGAACGGCTGCTTTCTGAGTTTGGCATGTCGCTCGATGACCTAAAGCAAGACGTCGAAGTCTACCAGACCCGGATGGCTCTCAAGGCACTGGTCGCCACGCTCCCGAAGATCGATCAAGAGACCGCGCTGGTGCAACAGAAGATTGCAGCAGCAGATCGGGAGCTGGAAGCAGCAGAGCAACGGTACGAAGACACGACCGCTCCGCTCTACGGCCGGCTCCGAGAGATCAACGAAGTGCGGAAAGAGATCTCTCAGGCTCGCCAGGAGTTGTTCAACACCTGCGATAGCCCGGAGCTTGATGAGGAGTACGAACAGGTCGAAGCCGAAATGGAGTCGCTAACGAAGGTCAACCAGGAGTTGGAATCGCAAGCGACCTACGTGGAGGGAAGAGCGTTTACAGAGCGTCGCAAGTCCGAAACCGAGATCAAACAGACCGATCGAGATCATCGATTGGAGCAGGCCAATGCGTTCCAGAAGCAAGCTGAATCGATCCGGCAAAAGATCAGGGAAAACACGCGATCGCAGGAGCAGCTTGTGAAGCGACGCGAGGAAATCGAAGAGCGAATGCGCCTCGCGTAGTCGCTCTTGTTGATCTTGGTTATTTGGCAATCTGGTTGAATCGTAGTGAGCCGTCGGGTCTGGGGAGCCCGACGGCTCGGAGCAACGCAATTTCGTTAATTGCTAGCGCCAAGTTCTCGAACGCATTTTTCCCGAATGTCCTGCAACGCCGGAACGTTGCTTGCATTGGCTGCATCGCAAAAAGATTTTTTTGCATGTTTGTAGTGGACTGAGTCCCGCCAAAGGTGACAGTGAAACTGCCACTGCTCCCTGTGACCGTGACAAGTTGCTAGCTATTTCGATTCGCTAGCGATCATCGAAATAGCTAGCAACTCGAAATGTTAAGATAGAAATGGAACCCAATTCGTAAAGATTCGGTTCCGCTAACTTCGTAAAAGTTCGGGTTCACAGACACACCAAAAATCGACCGCTTCGACGAGGTCTAATTGTTCGATGAGAGAGCACTTGGACCGGCCATCTTTGGCACTTTGATCCATGCGTTTTAAGTGGTACCGAACGGTTCCTTCGGTGATGCCGAGGCGTTTAGCGATGGCTTGATTGGACTCACCCTGGCGACGCAGAATGTCCATGGTAACGATCTCCTCCTTGAGTAACTTCACAGCAGCTCCTTTGATGTGCAAGCAAATGCAAACATCAAAAACAACTGCTCCGGGCCGAGGAAACTCCATTTCCCTAAACAGCCCAAATTAATAGGACTCAATCGTAAAGGTTCGGGTTCTTTAACTCAAAAAACTTGAGGTTCTGTGACATGGTAAGCTGAGCGGTCTGGCTTGCCATAGCTGCTGCGCAGCAGCTATGGCAATCGTCCTTACCACCCTTTAGGTGGGTCAATTCCGATTTGCTCACTAGAGGGTCATTTCTAAATGCTCCCTGATACCCGGCACAGAGCGCACCGACCCCGGTCGAAAAAATCAAAGCTGTGGCTCTGTACGTTCACTCGCGGAGCAGCGCCTACTCGTAGCTATCTCTCGACTTTCAATCCAACGAATCGGACCCAAAGATCATCGATCAATGGTACCACTGTGCGCAGAAAGTCCTCCGCAAACTCTCGTCCGTTAATACCAAACATGATGTCACCACACCACGCGTCGATCTGTTTGTTTTGAGGAAATTTCGC
>CAILTZ010000670.1 GCA_903837255.1 uncultured Pirellula sp.
CGAGCAGCACCGAGACGAATCAAGCCCCGGTTGCTGTGCCAGCTACGATGCCAGATTGCAAAATCGGTTGGGGTACCGATCCGCTGGATCGCTCGATGTATCTGGTAGTTCAGCTTCCTCCCGAATCCATCGCACGATTTGCTGCCGGCGGGCGATCGATGGAGCTCGAGAGTGTGATTCCTCCAGCGCTTCGAGGACGTGTTCAAAAAGTGATTGTACGGGTCGGGAATGGACCTGTTGAACAGAGTCCACCGGAATCCGAATTCGATAAACTGCCCGCTCTCAGGTTGAACAGTGCGACCAATGCGACCAATGCGATCAGTGCGAATGGTACAGCATCTGGATCGCCATTGATTTCGAGCCTGGATATGCGATCCTCGGTAAGCATTGATTCGCCACGTGCTGCCGACCGCTCGTCGGCTGAGATCGTCAATACGTCAGGTACTCCTCAGTTGCCAGTCGTTCCTGGTTTAAGCCTTCCTTCAACACCCAGCCCGGTATTGCCTCCGAGTTCGGTTCCGAGTTCGGTTCCTAGCTCGATTCCTAGTGCAAGTGCTGGATTGCCGACCACGTATTCGACTCCGGTTGCTGGAAGTCCTATTCCATCGACTTCCCAAGCTTATGGTGCTCCTGCGACGAGCAGTTATGCAAACGATGGCTTTGCGCCGATGCCTCGATCGGTCCCTTCGACCCTCAATCCCTTCGGAAAGAGTGGGCTTGCAAGCAGTGCGTCGACGCCACAAGGGAATGTGACATATAGCGGTTCAAGTGCCACGCCAGCTTATGGATCCTATCCAAGCAACAATGGTGCTTACAGCTCTGTGCCTCATTTGGCAAGCAACCAGAATCCTCCTGCGGGTGGATATGTATTGCCAAACGATAGTTATGCAGGCTATGGTCAGAATCAAAATGGTTATGCCCAGCAAGGTTATACGCAGCCAGGTTATGCCCAAAACGGTTATGCCCAAAACGGTTATGCACAGCAAGGTTATGGCAATCAAGGGATCACCAATCCGGTCCTTCCGATCCCGCAGGTTGCTTCGCGACCTTTGCCCTCGACGGGCACGTCGACTACGTTGGCACTGCCCAACCCGCCGCATCGGGAAATGGATTTGGCAAATGTTTCTCCGCGAGGTTCGTTGGTCCCATTTTTCCTTGTTCTGTCGTTCATTTTGAACGTCTATTTCGGGCTGTGGTTGAACCACTTGAGCACCAAGTATCGGCATCTTTTGGGAAGTGTTCGGGGCCTAGCCCCCAGCAGTCTGGATGCTTAAGAACGCTCGCGATTGATTACGCTCGTACGACCAGTGCGAGTTGACGGTCAGCGACACCGATCGTTGCCGTTGTGCCGCTATCGAAGGCTAGAAAGTCTTTTTCGATTCCATCGCTGAAGATGACCCCGCCGCTTGGCATTTGCGACGTGACGATCAGTGGCAGGTCCTTGCGAATGACCCCTGCTACCATGGTAGCTTGCGATGCGCGACTGATGAAGGGCTCTCGCACGTAGTATGCCAAGGCCTGAGTTGTGTAATCGATGCGATAGTTTTCTCTCGCTTTTTGAAACGGCTCGACATTCTCGGCAGCTTCGATGATTGCAGCGGCTCCGGTCAAAATCGATCGGGACCAGCCGGTCGAACCGGCCCCCGTCGAGACGATGATCCCGCTGGAGGAGTGTTGCTCGGATTGATGGCCCTGGGCGATGCGGTATCGGGCTGAGGCATGGGTAGCATAACCGATGAAAAGATCGTTTAGGGCATAGATACTCTGGCCGTTGTTGAGGGATGCTTGTGCCATCGTCAGCTGGTCGACGTCATAGCGTCCGGCAGCGACATTGATGAGAACGTCTTTGCATCGATCGACGGAAAACGGGAGCAGGATTCCATCGATTCGAACTGGATCGGGATTGAATGCGACCAGTGGTTGATTAGCAAGATATTTTGCGGTGTTGACCACCAAGCCGTCTTGGCCCAGGACGACGACAAGATCCTTAGGGCCGAATAGAAAGTTCGCTAGGAAAGAACGGTCGATCCATTGGCATCGGATGTCTGGAAGGGAGCGATTGAGAGCTGCCAGTGAATCATGAAATGCACGATGTGCACTGGTGTAGCTTTCGAAGGAATCCCCGAGCCGCTCGATGTAGAACCTTGCTTGGGCTTCTGAGTTAAATCGTTCGATCAACTCCTCGAGGCCCGTTTTGCGGGTCACGATAACGATCTTATCAAACGCCAATTGGGGCATGATGTTCCGCAGATTAGCGATCTCGATAGGAGGAATCGGTACCTTGGTTGACGGCCGGAGGGTTCAACAATCCAGCTAAGACTTCGGAGGTAATATTGAGCTGGCCGACTTTCTCGGCGTTGAGTCCAAGGACCCGGATCGACTCGGCCAGAAGCAACTTAGGATCGATGCCACTTAGAGCGGCCAGTTCTTGTGCGAGCGACTTGGCTTTGGAAGCCGATTCGATTTCGATGGCTTTGCCCCGGTTTTCGGCTTCGCGAAGCATGTTCTCGCCTTGGAGTGCGATGAGTTCGGAGCGACCTTTCTCCAGAGCCGAGTCGCTTTCAAGTTCTTTCTCTTTGATCTTTCGTTCGTCATCGACGGCGGCAGCACGCCTAGCCATGATCGCTTCATCGGCGCGCCTGAGGAGCTGTTCGCGGAACTCTGCTTCCAAGGCTTTAGACATCTCCGGCGTGGGTTTGACCGCCAAGATGAAGACCCCTAAAAGTTCGGCTCCGAAAGACCCGAGTGTCGGATCCTTGCCAAGCCGCTTGGCCACTGAGTCAGAAATCGTTTGGGCATCGCGGATGCATTCTTCGAGGGTTCGTTTTTCGATCTCCTCGTGGGTGGCGATTTGGAGTGAGTTGACGACCCGTTGTCCCAAGACTCGAAGATCCTCGGATTTGTATTGTCCCGACTTGGCATCGATGGAAAGATTCAAAAGCTGCGATGCCTTTTCCGGATCGGCGATTCGATAGGTCAGTTGTCCTTGTACGCTCACGACTTGATAGTCACGGCTGGTCTCGTTGAACACAAACGGGCAGTCGATGCTTTGGGTTGGAACGGCAACGATTTGCGTATTAAACCGGAGGTAGAAGAAGGACAGACCCTGGCCTGCTCGGGTCTTTCGGCTTCCGGAATACTTGATGATGTAGTCGCTTGGCTGGCCTTTGAAGTAGGAGATTCCTAGCATGATTCTTCCTGGCAAGAGGGTGTGGGATTCATGGTATTATAATCCGATCCCAACCGGGAACAAAAGAAAGGGGGGCCATGCACGGCGATTGCTTTCGCACTGCGCTGGGGCTACATTGGTTTCATCCCCCCCGCCGCAGGAGATTTGGATGAAGACTTCCCTGTATTTTTGGCCCGTGCTGGTTTGGCTTGTCCTGCCGGTTTTGTGCTTACCGGTTTTGGGCCAATCCCCACCGCAGTCCATTGACTTTGAGCAGCACATTCGACCGCTGTTGGCTGAGCATTGTTTTGAATGCCATTCGGAAAAGTCCAAGCCCCTGCAAGGAGGGCTTAGGCTCGATTCTCCGAACTACATTTTGGCTGGTGGGGACAGTGGCCCGAGCTTGGCAGCGGCAAAGCCTGATGAAAGTTTGTTGATCCAAGCGGTGCGGTACAAGGACCCGAGCACGGCGATGCCACCGGGCGGTAAACTTTCCGACGAGCTTATCGGAAAACTGGAACTCTGGGTTCGCAGTGGGGCGTCCATGCCGACCGACGAGCAGACTGCCAAAGTCCAGCGGTCGATCGACATCCAGGCCGGGAGGGTGCATTGGTCGTTCGTCCCGACGCAACCCTTAGCGGTTGAATCGATCGGTTCGCAAAGATTGCAAGGGGAGTCTGAACTTGTCAACAATCGAATCGATGTGGCGATATTGAATAAGCTCGACGAGCTCGAGCTAACCCCTGCTCCACAAGCCGACCGACGAGCGTTGGTGCGTCGCCTCAAGCTGGATCTCTTGGGTTTGCTCCCATCGGATGAAGAGGTTTCTGGTTTCGTGCAAGATCCATCTCCAGAGGCTTATTTGCGCCTAGTCGATGAGTACCTCGCGTCGCCTCAGTATGGGGAGCGATGGGCACGCTATTGGCTCGACTTAGTCCGTTACTGTGACACGATGGAGGAGTGGACAGAGACGATCGGCCCATCGTATCCTTATCGCGATTGGGTGGTCGAGGCACTTAACAAAGACTTGCCTTACGATCAATTCATTCATCTTCAGTTGGCAGCCGATCAGATGCCTGGGGCTCTGGCGAGCGATCGAGCGGCTCTAGGGTTTCTAGGGCTGAGTCCTTCGTACTGGAAGGAGTTGCAGTTACCGGTCGAGATCATCAAGTCGATTGTCTCGGATGAGGTTGAGGAGCGGGTGCATACTGTATCGAGCACATTCCTGGGATTGAATTTGGCTTGTGCACGTTGCCACGATCACAAGTACGATCCACTGACGCACAGCGATTACTATGCTATTGCCGGAGTGCTTGCCAACACCAAGCCGACCGATGTGGCTTTGACACAAGGGGTTGATGCCGCAGAAGTTGTTCAATCCCGCAAAACGGTTAAGACCTTGACCGCAGAGCTTGAGAAGATCACCAAGAGTGATAAAGACGAAGACAAAGTCAAGGCTGAGGATATCCGACAGAAGATTGACCAGGCCAAGGCTGTGGTCGGATACGATGCGTTGCTAACACCTGGGGTCCAAGACGCTCGGCTCACGGTACTCCCTGCAGACGGTGTTCACGGTAGCAAGATCGTCTACGAGCAGGAACTCAAAGACTTGTCGATCGAGATCCGAGGCAATCCCAACAAGCTCGGGCAGAGCGTGCCTCGGCGATTCGTATCGGTGTTGACCGATCCTAGTTCAGCGGCCCAGGCATGGAATGCTGGGAGCGGCAGGTATGATTTGGCAAGATCGCTGACTAGTCAGTCGCGTGATTTGGTTGCAAGGGTGATGGTCAACCGGATTTGGAAGCACCATTTCGGCAGCGGGTTTGTCGATACACCTAGCGACTTTGGGCGCCAAGGCGATGCACCCACGCATCGAGAGCTTTTGGATGATTTGGCTTATCGATTTATCGAACAGGGATGGTCGATCAAATGGCTGCAACGGGAGATTCTCTTGTCTGCGGCTTATCAGCGTCAGCATGCATCAGCCAGTCAGGCCGATCCTGAGTTGCGTTATCACTCGGCTTTTCCTCGGCAACCGCTGGACGTCGAAGCTTGGCGAGATAGTCTTTTGCAAGTCACCGAGGGGCTGAGTTTGAGGGTCGGTGGCCCCTCGCAGGATCTCAACGATTCGTCGAATGCAAGGCGGACCATTTACGGGCATGTCAAGCGGCGCGAGATCACGGATCTATTGCGACTCTTCGATTTCCCGGATCCATTGACACACAGTCCCATGCGCATCTCGACCATCACACCTTTGCAACAGCTCTACGTCCTCAACAGCCGGTTTGTGATCGAGCGGGCCGAGGCGCTCGTCGCGCGATTGGAGAGAGAGGGGATCGGTGATACGCACGAACGGATCAGGCTTTTGTATCGATGGCTGTATCAACGAGATCCGACCGAGCGAGAGTTCGCTAAAGTGGTTAGTTTTGTCAAGGACTCTCGCGAGAGTTGGCAACTCCTCGCTCAAACGTTGCTAGCGAGCAACGAGTTCTACTTTTGGAATTGAAGGGACTTACGTGCGATGCATTCCCAACCGATCAGACATCCAACCATGTTTACTAGGCGTCAGGCTTTGCAATCGACCGGTGCTGGGCTGGGGATCGTTGCGCTAGCGAATTTGTTGCCTCAAGCCGCCGGTGGCGCTGAGGTGAATA
>CAILTZ010000671.1 GCA_903837255.1 uncultured Pirellula sp.
CGCATGCCTTTGAAATCATCGAGCTCGAAGCGGCCCGCCAAGCGATCCAAGACAGGCAGATCGAACAGCGCCGAGCGATCGACGCTCCCTTGGACTGCCTGGTGCAACACGCCGTAACGGTCGCCTTGGCAGAACCCTATGCGAAACAACAGCTCCTAGACGAAGTACGTTCCACCCAAGCGTATCGCAACCTCGCTGACGAACACCTCGACTGGGTTCTGGACTTTGTCACCACCGGCGGTTGCCTGCACGCATACAAAGACTTTCATCGTGTTGCGTTCGAGTTTGGTAAGTACCTTGTTCGCGACCAGGGGATCACAAGGCGACATCGCATGGCCATCGGTACGATCACTTCAGACATGATGATCCATGTCCAGTACATGACCGGCGGAAAGATCGGATTCGTCGAGGAATCGTTCGCGGCCAAGCTCAAGCAGGGGGACAAGTTTCTCCTGGGTGGTAAGCTGCTGCAGATGGAGCTGATCCGAGAAGGGACCGTTTGGGTGCGCAAGGCCAAAGGGGATCCGACGGCGGTGCCTCGTTGGCTCGGTGGCAATATGGCTTTGTCGAGCGAACTGGCCGCCGGTGTCCGCCGATTGATCGATGGAATCGCCCTCGAGCAACCGCTTCCCGAGTCGCTTGTGTCACTCTCAGAACTGATGAAACTCCAGAGACGCTGGAGCCATATCCCATGTCTGGATGAAGTTCTCGTCGAGCGTTGCACCAACCGCGATGGAGATTCGATCATGCTCTATGCATTCGAAGGTCGATCGGTCAGTGAAGGTCTCGGTGCACTGCTTGCGTATCGGATCTCTAGGGAACGAAAGAACACCCTCTCGATCGCGGTCAACGACTATGGAGTGATGCTTTATTGCCCCGAGCCAATCGGGATCGACGCCGATTCTCTCCCCCGATGGCTCGATCTCAAGGACTTGGAACAAGATATCCTTTCGAGCTTAAACGCCACGGAACTTACGCGTCGGAGGTTTCGTGACATCGCCCGGATCGCTGGACTGATCCACACCGGAACACCTGGTCAATCCAAATCGATGCGGCATCTTCAGGCCTCCACAAGCATGGTGTTCGATGCATTGAAACAATACGACCCAGAGAACTTGCTTCTTTGGCAAGCTAGCGACGAGGTTCTGGCTGAACAGCTTCAAATCGGGCGACTCAAAGCGGCCCTCGGCCGCATGCAAGCCAACCGCTGGGTCTATCGTATCATCGATCAATGGACGCCGTTCTCATTCCCCCTGATGGTCGAGCGGATCCGTGACAAGATAGGCAATGAGTCCCTTGCGGATCGGATCCGAAAGATGCAAAATCAGCTCGAGAAAGCTGCGGTCGAACCTGCTGCAAGTCCAACGAATCCAAGACGCGTCAAGCGTGCAGCTGAGCCAAAACAAAAACCAAGTGAACCCAGTGAGGCTTGAACACAGTGAGGCTTGAACACAGTGAAGCTTGAACACCGGGGACATGCCTTCGAACTCTCTGCCAGTGGGGCGATCCGATGGGACACCACCTTGCTGGTTGCCGATCTGCATTTAGGAAAAGAAGCCGTCTTTCAAAAGTCCGGGCTAGCCATCCCCTCGGGGGCTACCCAAGCGACCCTGCAACGCTTGCAAACGCAGATCCATGAAATGGGGATCAAGCGACTTGTGGTCCTCGGTGATCTGCTCCATGCAGCAATCGGATGGACCGATGACTTGGAATCGATGCTCGGCAAGACGATGCAAGCTGCCGGTGGTCTTCAATGGGAGCTTGTCGCGGGCAATCACGACCGACGTTCGCACCAGCAATTGCGAAAACTCGGGTGGATCGTCCAGGAACCACCGGTGTTCGATGGGAACATGCGATGGCTCCATGAGCCCGACTCGCCCGAATCCCCTGCTCCAACGTCAGGGGATCGAACGTACCAGACCACACTTTGCGGCCATTTGCATCCAAGCTACATCGTGCCGATCGACGCCAAGAGAACTGCAAAAGTCCCATGCTTTTGGATCCGGCCCGATTCGATCGTCTTGCCAGCCTATGGAGGCTGGGTCGGTACCCATGCGATCCAACCCAGGCGGCAAGACCGCGTGCTACTGTGCGTCGAAGGGGACTTGATCGAGTGGAAACTCCACGGACCGAACTGAACAACTGGATAATCTTTGCGAGAATTTTATGCAAGAGACCAAGACGCTAGAACCCAGCCCCTACCTCGATCGGTTTGTTATCCAGGACCCTGCCGTGGTTTACCTCGACGGAAACTCGCTCGGGCGTCTTGCGAAACAAACCGCCGAGCGAATCGACCAAGTCGTTGGCCAGGAATGGGGAAACGAGTTGATATCGAGTTGGAATCGCCATTGGCTGTCGCTCGGGCGAAGACTCGGAGACAAAATCGGGCTGATCATCGGGTCCAAGCCTGGGGAAACGATCGTTTGCGATTCGACCTCGATCAATCTGTTCAAGCTCGCTTGGGGGCTGATGGGGCAACGAGGCAATCGGACCAAGATCATCACCGATCTAGCGAACTTTCCAACAGATCTGTATATCCTCGAGAGCGTCGCGAAGCTTTCCAATGCCGACATCCAGATCGAGCTGGTCGACTTTGACGATGCAACGCATCAGGGAGTCGATGAGAAACTTGCCGAGCGAATCGATGATTCCACAGCCTTGGTTTGCCTGTCTCATGTTCAGTACAAAAGCGGGTATGCATTCGACATGCAATCGGTGACCCAAAAGTGTCGCAGCCGGGGAGTCAGTACTCTATGGGATCTGAGCCACAGCGTCGGAGTCTTGCCAATGCAACTAGCCGATTGGGGCGTCGATGCGGCAG
>CAILTZ010000672.1 GCA_903837255.1 uncultured Pirellula sp.
CCTTCTGGGCGTGTTCATCTTGAGCAATGAGGTCTACAGGCATTTGCAGACATACATCGCGAAACTCAGGTCGGGCGAAATCGCGCCCGAGCGTTGAATCGGATAGAATTCAGAGGACCAGTTGTCATCGAAATACGATCTGATTGTCTTGGGCGGTGGTGTTATCGGACTTTCCATTGCCGCCCAATGCGCTAAGGGGGGTTGGAGTGTCTGCGTTGTAGAGCGAGGGCAGATGGGCAAGGAGTCGTCGTGGGCTGGTGCCGGGATCTTGCCCTGTGGGGCTAGGAATCCGGTCGAGGACCCCATCGAGCAGCTAAGACAACTCTCCGACCGGTTGCATGAAGAGTGGGCCGCTTGGCTAGCAGATTTTACGGGGGTGGACACCGAGTATCGTCGCAGCGGTGGGCTCACAGTTGCACGAACATCCGCTGAGCGAGCTACCATGAGGGGCAACTGCCTGTGGTGGGATGAATTAGGGATCGAGTATCAGCGATTGAGCTCCAGCGAGGTCATCGGCTTGAGCCCTGCGGTCGATCCAGTCGCGTCGCCTGGTGTTCCTATCGAATACTATTGGGTTCCGCGGGATGCAAAGTTGCGTAATCCGAGGCATTTGATGGCCCTGCGTGTAGCTTGTCAAAAACTCGGTGTAAGCATGATGGAGCAAACCGAGGTTGTTGGTATTCAAGCATCTGGATCGGAGATCGCGGGGGTGAATATTCGCTCCAGCGAGCCCACGAAATGGGAGGGGTTTTTAGTCGCGGATCGGTATTGCCTTACCACTGGAGCGTGGACTCCCCAACTTCTTAAGCCTTTAGGGATCGAGACTGGGATCTATCCGGTAAGAGGTCAGATGCAGCTTTACCGTTTCGATCGGATTCCATTCGGATTTGTGGTCAATGAGGGACACCGGTATATGGTCCCGCGCGAGGATGGACGAGTACTGGTAGGCTCATGCGAAGAGGAAGTTGGGTTTTCCAAGGGTACGACCGAGGAAATGATGGAGCAGTTGAGTGTTTGGGCCGGGAGTGTTTGCCCTTCGATACGGGGTGCTCGACTGGAGACACAATGGTCGGGTCTAAGGCCCGGATCGATCGACGCGTTCCCTTATCTTGGAACCCTGTATCCGTACACCAATGGCTATGTAGCAGCAGGGCATTTCCGGCATGGGTTGCACTGGTCGACAGCGACGGGTCTGCTCATGAGCCAACATCTAAGCGGCAAGAAGACTGAAATCGATTTGGAGCCTTTCCGGTTGCATCGCGGAAATGTTTGAGCCATGCGGTTCATTGATCGATGCCTTGCATGTGTTCCCGAATATGGATCTCTAGCAGGTCCAAGGCAGAGAGTTCACGGTCCCCGGCGGTCTTGTGCACGATGGACCGATTCCGTTCGAACTCCGCGAGCAAGACATCCTTGGTGATTAGATGCCTACGACTCCAGAGGACAGCGAGTTCTAGAAGGCTGTGGTTGGCTCGATTCCAGCCCCAAAAGGGGCGGATTTCGAGGCAGTCTTTTGCAAGGCAGGTGGCCACTGCACGGTCCTGGGTCGTATCCCACTGGATCACATGGAGCGGATAGGCTCTGCAGGCATCCTGCAGGATCCAGCCTAATTCGGCATGAAGTTCGGCGTGTGGTCGTCCTTCGGGGGTGTTGCAGATCCCGAGGACCGATTGAACCAAGAGCAATCCGTCATCAACGACGTGGAAGACGCCATGGTTGTGGCGATAGAGATTGGCAAAGGTGGTTGAGGATTGAAAGGGCTTGAGTGACCAATTCGCGAGCTCTCGGTCCACGTGCGGTCCGATAGGAGCCACATGCATGCTACCATCGGCATCTTGGGTGGTTATTATCCCTTCGAGGATCATCGCTGGAGGTGTGGCTAGTTGCAAGTGTGGATAGCTTGAGGAGCTGTTCAAGCACCGCGATAGAGTCGATCGGCCAGGAAGTCATCAAGATCTGGGATGGCTTTTATCTTGTTAGCCGTCGTATCGACATCGTATTCGATGCGACGAAATTCGAGGTTTGGTGGATCAAAAATAACGTAACAGCTTCGCCAATCCTCATCGCGGGGTTGCCCGACACTTCCGACGTTGATCATCGCCTTGGGCTCGATCAGCTTGCATTTGTAGTTGAATGAATCTGGGGACAGGAACGAGTAATCGGGGGTGAAGATTCCGGGTTGATGCGTATGGCCTTGGAAGCAGTAGGTTTTGATCATTGCAAACAACCGATCCATCTTTCTCCTGTTGTAGATGTCATCTGGAAAAACATATTCGTTGATTGGGTTTTTAATCGATCCATGTACAAAAAGGACGCCATCATCGTTGTGGATGCGTGGGAGCTTGATCAAGAACAGGATGCGTCTCCTGGCGTCTTCGGGATTCTCGCTTGTCTCGACCTGTTGGCGGGTCCAAAAAATGGCGCGTTCGGCTGCGGCGCTGAAGCCTTCGGGATCATTGACGGCTCCGTAGTCGTGGTTGCCAATGACACAAATGTCCATCTTCATGACTAGGTCGAGGCACTCGCGGGGATTGGGTCCGTAGCCGATGATATCGCCTAAGCAAACAATCCGATCGACCTTCTGCGCTTTGATATCCTTGAGCACTGCATGAAGGGCTTCGAGATTTCCGTGGATGTCGCTGATGATTGCTGTTCGCAAGATAGTTTGTTCCAGTGCTTCAACTGTCGTTCACACTTATTTTCCGCCGCGCAGTCTGTCACCCAATTGATTGTCCAGTTCAGCGATTTTATAAATCTTGGCAATCGTGGCTTCTATATCGTACTCGACCCGTCTGAAGAACACTTTCTTGGCGTTGTGGTCCAGGATGGTGTAGCAGGCTCTGGGGTCTTCGTCACGAGGCTGCCCGACACTCCCGATATTGATCATGAGTTTCTCTCGACCGAGACTGAAGCTGTAGTCACATTTTTCAGCCTCGATGAAGCTTGGGTCAGGCGTAAAGACGCCCGCGATGTGGGTGTGACCTTGGAAACAGAACAATGGGACTTTGGCAAATAGCCGATCCATTTTGTTCTTGTCATAAGCCGTCTCGGGGAAGACATACTCGTTGGTCGCATCGCATGGCGAGCCATGGACAAAGAGGCTCTTGTCGACCTGATGCTGTTTGGGTAGATCGTTGATGAAATCCCATCGACGGTCGACCGCCTTAGAATTCCCTTTCTCGAGTTGTGTTCGGGTCCACAGGATGGCGCGCATTGCGATAGGATTGAATCCAGTGGGATCGAAAACGGTCGCTTGATCATGGTTGCCCAGAATCGTCAGCTTGGCTTTCTTCATGATCAGTTCGAGGCATTCGATTGGGTTAGGACCGTATCCGACGACGTCCCCCAGGCAGATGATCTCATCAACCGACTGCTTGGCAATATCTGCCATAACAGCGTTCAGGGCCTCGATGTTCCCGTGGATGTCGCTTACGAGAGCTTGTCTCATCCGAGTTCCTCATAGCGAAGGCTTTGAACTGGAGCGCGTCGGATGGGGGGATGATCGACCATGCAAGCAAAAACAGTGGCAGGCAAAAGTGGCATAACTTCGTCAAAGGCAGGCGTGTGATGGTTGTGGCAACGATACCCAGCAAGTTTATCCGCCGAGGAACGATTTGGGCAGGGTTTGCGGTGTGCAGTTCCTGTTATCGGTCGGGTTTGTCGGGAGTTCGGTTCTCTTTTCGATAATCCCAAGGTGCGGTTGGGGTTTCCGCTTTCCAAAGTCCTCTTTTGTCTTTTTTGGCTTCGACTTCGAGATCTGCCAGGGCTTTGGATTGATTGTATCGCTTGAAATGCCAAGCGTTGCCGGATTTGATCATCTCGGCGTTGATGTGCTTGTCGCCTCGATAAACTTGGGCCAAAAGGCGTTCAAAATTGTCTTTCTTCTTCCAGGTCACCCGAACATCCGAATCAAACAGCATCTTTTTCAGGGCCTCAGTGGACTCCTTGCCATATTCCTGCTTGCTTTCTGGGGCGTCGGTGCCTTCGATTTGTACCTCGTACTCCTTGCCATCGGCCCCCCGAACCTTGATCGAATCCCCGTCGATCACTTTGGTCACTTTGGCTGTCATTTCCTCTTCGGCTCCATCTTCCTTGGTTACCTTCGTATCTTGGGTGCTCTCGGCGGTCGAGCTACCGGAGGTTTGACCCCAAAGCATGCTCCCGGACAAAACCATAGTGGCAAAGAAGTACCAGACGGATCTTCGAGTCATCGCGTAACCCTCTATAGGAAAGGAAATTGGATCGGAACGGAAAATGGTTATTTGAGTTATCCCTCGCAAGCCTCTTAGCGAGTGGTCTATAATATAACATGGGTTGGTTGATCCACGGCAGGATCTCCCATTTTCGATGGAAAAACAGGTTCTCAGAGTCATGCAAGATCCCCCCTCGATGGAGTCCCCCGGCACCAAGCCTAGTCGCGAGTCGACACCCCAAGCGGGTGAGTCGGGACTCTATATGGTCCGGAGGAACATGGAGGGTTTCGAGTACAAGCCCCATCCGTGGCGGGACGCAAAGGCATGGATGGTAAGTTCAGTGCTGCATACGGTGTTGTTTATCGGCATTGCGTTGCTCTGGCAACCGGCTCGCAAGGGGACCGGCGATCAGCTTGATCGCCCCGTGGGAATCGCCGTGTTTCATGAATCCCTGCAGGGGGACATGTATGCGTTGAGCGATAGCAAAGATGGCCAGGAGCAGGCCGCGAAGTCATCGGCAAACGCTCAAAACACCGCGGCGAAGAGCACCGAGAAGGATCCCAGCGACGCCTCTGCCAAGGCACCCTTGGACCTGAGCGAACTGACCAAGGACCTCATCGGCTACTCGGCCGAGGTCGGGACCTCCGGCACCATGGTCGGAAAGATCGGCGATGGGATCTCTGGCACGGGAAGCAATGGTAATGCTGCAGGTGGAACAGGAGGTACAACCACTGCAACCTTCATGGGACTGCGTGGTTCTGGATCGAACTTTGTCTATGTTCTCGACCGCTCTGCCTCGATGGAAGAATTCCAAGGTGCTCCCATACGATTTGCGAAAAGCGAGTTGCTCAAAAGTATCGCATCACTGGGTGAGCGCAACCAATTCCAGATTGTCTTTTATAATGAATCCCCAGGATCGCTCAGCAAC
>CAILTZ010000673.1 GCA_903837255.1 uncultured Pirellula sp.
CCGTAAGCGGGGCAGTTCCGGGGCTGTGAAGATCACCAATCGAGAAGCCTCTTCGGCTTCTTTGAGGATTTGCACTAGTTCAGCTTGGGCTGCTGGCTTGGTGGTTAATTCATGCAGGTTATCGATCAGCAATCCGTCGCATTCTCGGTGGATTTTACGGAATCGGGCCATGTCGTCGGCCTTGATTCCTCGCTGCAGTGCTCGTCCGAACTCGGTACCGCTGGTTAAGGTTAACTTGCGATGGTTTTGGTCTCTGGACCATCGCCACAGGAGTTCATGGGCGAGAGTTGTTTTTCCTGTACCGTTAGGCCCAAACAAAACGATTGCAGATCGCTCGGCCAATCGTTCGATGGACAATCCGGCAAAGAGTTCTTCGATGGCACGGTTTTCTTCGCCCAGGATGAATTGCGAAAGCAGCAGGGCAGGGGGTGGGATGATCTGCTGCACACCGCGGCGCAGATTGATGCGATTTAGGTCGATCGTGGCGAGTTCTTGCGTTTTGCTCATAACGGCACTACTCGGCGGTATCCAAATAAGGGTCCTGGCCCATCTCTCTTTGGATTTTAGTCCGTTCCTTTTCGTGATAAAGCAGCGCCATGCGATCCCGGAAATGTTTGCGTTCGACTTTTCGTTGCGCCTTGCGGAAAACAGAAGCCGTCGAGTCGCTGAAACGACCTTGCTCGCCGAGTTGCTTGTAACGCTCGGAGGCTTTTAAGCCAAAACCGTTACGAAGGATTTCATCGTCCATAGCAAGGTATTGTCGGTGTGTACCCGGATCCCCTTGGCGTCCGCAGCGTCCGATCAGCTGCCGGTCGATTCTGGCCGCATCGTGGAGTTCGGTGCAGATGACCATCATTCCCCCCAAGGCTCTCACGTCGTCTTGGAGTTTGACGTCCGTACCCCGGCCAGCCATGTTCGTCGCGACTGTGATCTGCTCACGCTCGCCGGCAAGAGCGACGATCTCGGCCTCGCGCTCGATTTCGTTGGCATTGAGGACTTGGACTTTCATGCCTTGTTGTCTGAGCATGCTTGCAAGAATATTCGACTTGTCGATCGAACGGGTTCCGATCAGTACGGGACGACCTTGGGCATGAACGTCGCGGACTTCCTGAACGATCCTTTCGAATTTATCCAGCATGTCTTTGCAGACGACGTCGGCGAGTTTCTTGCGCTGCGGAGGACGATTCGTAGGGACTTGGAGGACGGGGGTTTTGTAGATTTTGCGGAGCTCCCCGGCGCTGGTTGCCGCCGTCCCTGTCATGCCTGCTAGGTGTTTGTAACGCAGGAATAGATCTTGGACGGTGATCCGGGCGGCTTGTCCGGTGGGTACGGAGATCTCGACGCCGGCCTTGGCCTCGACGGCTTGGTGGATCCCGTCTCGCCATTTGCGGCCTTCGGCCAGTCGACCCGTGAACTCATCGACGATGACGATTTCGCCATCGCGGACGACGTATTGTCGATCGAGGTGGTAGTCGCGAAGGACTCGGACGGCCCGTTCGATGTACTCGTAGAGATCGACCAGCGGAACGGTTCGAATCTCGTCAGGTCTTTGGAGCGAGCGAACGTGTTGACGGCCTTTGGAAGTCAATTCGACCTTGCGGCTATCTTCTTCGAGCGTGAAATCGTCTTGGTAGATAAACTCGGCAGCGTGCTCGGATGCCCAGCGAAAGGTTGCGATAACCGCCTCGCGAGCTTCGTCTCCCAGCGAGCCGATGATCAGAGGCGTACGGGCTTCGTCAATCAGGATGCTGTCGGCCTCGTCGACCAGGGCAAAGTGCATCCCGCGCTGGACAGGTTGTTCGCCTGCGGAAGTCCATCGTTCGTTCGAGCCGGCTCCGAGAAAGTCGTTCACATTTCGGCCCTGGGCACGCATCAAGAGTCGGTCTCGGAGGAAGTCGAATCCGAATTCTTTCGCGGTGCCATAGGTCACGTCGGCCCCGTAGGCTTTGCGGCGCTGGTCTTGGTTGTGGTCTGTGAGCACTACCCCAACTTTTAATCCTAGGGCATCAAAGAGCGGTCGCATCCAATCCGCATCGCGATGGGCCAGATAGTCGTTGACGGTGGCCAGGTGGGCACCTTTGCCAACCATTGAGTGGAGGACCAAAGGCAGAGTCGCAGTGAGTGTTTTTCCTTCCCCGGTCTGCATTTCGGCAATGCAACCATGAAAAAGGCATACACCTCCGAAAATTTGGACATCGTAATGCCGCATGTTCAAGCTGCGACGCCCAGCCTCGCGGACCAGGGAGTAGCATTCCGGCAGCAGCGTTTCGAGTGGTTCACCGCTTTTGGCGCGGTAGATCAAGGATAAAAACTCTTTGCGCAGCTGAGAGTCAGAGAGTGCTTTGCGGTTTTCTTCCCAGCCGTTAACCGCACGGGCTTGCTCAAGCCATTGGTTGATTTTGTAGGTCCCGACGCCTGGGATCTTCCAGCCGGCCGCGACGTGCGGGCGATAAGGGAGTTGCAACGGGACGTCTTTGCCCGAGTTGGCAACTGGTTTGTTGTTCATAGCTGGTTTGTCGTTCATCGCCGGTTTGGCTTGTTGTCTGCGGACGGTCGATCCAGGTCGATCCTGCCACCACAATTTTAACCAGCAAAACGCAAGCATTTAGGCCTGCTTTGGGACTTTGCTTAGTTTTCCCAAAACTCCCTTACCCACGAGTCGGCGGGAATCAAGGTTCGGGTGGGTTTGACAGCATTCTGTATGGCTTGGGTATTTTGTGAAAATTGTTCCTAATGTCCTTTTTTTTTCTTCAATGATGCCTCTGACGGCCGATCCAAAGATTCGAAAGGTGCGCTTGGTAACGCGTAGCGAGAATAAAATATGAGAATCAATCGAACCACCCTGACCTTGATCGTGGCCTCTCTGTGTGGAGTAGGGCCGACAGTTGCTTACGGGCAAGACGCGTTGAGCGAGGCAGCTCGCTCGAGTGTAGGCCGCATTGGGGACGCAGAGGGCGTACCCAAAACCCAAGCTGGAGCGAGCCAATCGATCTCCGATGCTGGGGCAGTCAAGGCACCTGCGATGAGGAGCCCTTCGGACCGAGCTTCCGCAGGAGCTTATCCTGTAACGACGACCGCCCGCCCAAGCTACGCGGCACCGGTGCGTGGCGGTTCAGATTGCACATCTCCGGGTTGCACGACTCCTGGATGTGATTCAACCGGATGCGACTCAAGAGGTGCCGCCTTCATGGGTTCTAGTGCCATGGGGGGCAAACTTTTTGGTGGCAGATATAAGGGACAAGTCGGATCGTGCGACACCGGAGCATGTGGCTCGGGTGGTTCGTGCGGATCTAGCGGGCTTCTGAGTGGATTCGGTGGTTCTTGCGGGCTGGGTGCTGGCGGCATGGGTGGCAGTGGCCTGGGATGGGCCGAGACCGATACATTGCTATGGTGGGGACGCGGGTTGACCAACTCGCCGGTGATTGTCGGTGGTAATAGCGCGACGGTCCTGCCAACGAATCCACTTTTGGGTGGATACGACAATCCGCTCGGAACCGACATGCTCTTGGGCTTGAGAGGCAATGTCGGATTTTGGCTCGATGATTGCCAGAACTACGGCATTGGCGGTCGGGGCTGGGGTTTGGTTTCCGATGGCAAGGAGCAAGTGATCAACAATGGTGGCAACTCGACAGGAATCGCGTTCTTCAACACGTCGCTGAATCAACCCGATACCTACGTCGTCAATCTCGATCGCGGACCGTTTGGTAAGAACGTTGGCGAGATCGGGGTCCTCAACGACTTGGATGTCTACTCTGGCGATCTTTATGGTCGAGCACTACTGCTTGGCGATCGATGCAACCGCGTCGACTTGATCGGCGGTTACACGTTCTTGAGGCTTGATTCGGGATACCAACTCCGATCGAGGATTGTTGATGGTTGGACCGATGCACCGCCACCGGTCACTACAGTGACCACGATCGTCGATCGATTTTCGACCAAGAACGAATTCCACGGCGGTCACGTCGGTCTTCAGTCGAACATCAACCGGGGTCGCTTTGGTTTGGGTTTGATGGGCAAGGTTGCCATGGGTAACATGTCATCCATAAGCACCATCAGCGGCAACTACGAACAGATCCCTCCGTTGCCTTCGCAACCAGATCGCCAAAATCGCGGTCTGTTTGCTCAGTCGAGCAACATCGGTACGGTCTCTCGCGACGCGTTTACGTTTATCCCTGAGATGAATGCAAAGCTCCGATACCAGCTTGGTCGTTTCCAAGTCGGCGTGGGCTACACGATCGTGGTTTTGCCTGAAGTTGCCCTAGCTGCAAGCCAAGTCGATACCAACGTCGATGTTTTCGGGATTGTCAGCCCACCAATCACTGCTCCGGTCAACCGATTCAATACCGAATCGTTCTACCTGCACGGCATCGATCTGGGTGTAACCTACAACTTCTAGGTTGTCTTGGGGATCACTCGAACACAAAAAATCAGCGAGATGTTTCGCAGCTTAGCTTCGAAACATCTCTTCGTTTCTACAGACCCTGGATTGGATATGGTACCTGTGATTGTTCACCGAATCGGCCAATGGTTGGACCAGTTCACCGAAGCGCTTCATTGCTGGGAAAGCCTCCTGTGCGATCTGCGGTCGGCTTATTTTCGACAGGACTCGGCGCAGGTATCAAGATTGCATGAGTCGGTCGAATCGGCCAAGCGAATGATGGTTGCAAACAAGTCCGAACGCGAGTCGATCTTGGCACAAGCTCACGAGCAAGGACTCCGGGCATCGAGCTTGCGGGAGCTTTCAAGATTGCTCGATGGCCAATGGCCGGCCCTTTGGACCCACCGAATCCTGGGTTTAGAAAATCAGGTTTCGCGCATCCAGCAATTGGGAGTGAGTCTATGGATTCATACCTCCGAGTCGCGGGAGTTGGTCTCGGAGCTCTTGCAACTCTTAGGGGCCAGGAGCCCGCAGTTACCTCGCCAGTTGCATCCGTTGCATCCGTTGAAGGTCGATGCGGATTCGATCGCGGATGACCAAGAGCCGGTGATCATTCCCTTCGAGCGCAAAGCAGCTTAGGTGTTTGCTTTCCTGGGCTGACACTGGACGCTTGGATAACGAGGGACCGATCAGAGACTGCTGACTGGCTGCTTCCTGGCCTTCTTGTTTGCGCCTTTCTGGTTTACGCCTTTTTGGTTCGCAGGCGCATCGATAGCGCTCGGTGGTGCCTGTTGTGCGCTCCAGGAGTCCCACATGGCCTGCAATTTCTGGACTTCGTCAGGTCGAGATCCGGCAAGATCGTTCGATTCGCTGAAGTCTTTTGCCAGATCATACAGCTCTGGTTTGCCACTCCCTCCTCGCGACACGACCAGTTTGAGATCGCCGTGACGGATCGCCCATTGCGGTCCGAATCGCCAATACATGGTCTGGTGAGGTCTTTCGCTGTTCTGGCCGGTCAAAAACGGGGCTAGATCGACACCATCGAGTTTTTCGCTATCGGCGATCTTATGGCCTGTGGCCGCCATCATGGTCGGAACAACGTCGAGGTTCATCACGGGATTCTCGTAGACTTTTCCTGCGGGCCAATGACCCTTCCACTGAGAGATAAACGGAACCCGCGGGCCACCTTCGTAGGTGGTCATCTTGAATCCGCGCAAGCCCCCGTTTTGCGAGGTGGTGCTTTGGGTCGGCCCGCCGTTATCAGCGATGTAGAAGACCAAGGTGTTCTCTTCGAGTCCGAGCTCCCGGACTTTGGTCATCACCCGACCGATCGCGTCGTCTTGAGCCGAAAGCATCGCTGCAAACAATTGACGCTTTGGGTCTTTGATATCCGGGAAGCGGTCCAGGTACTTTTGGGGTGCTTGAAGCGGCGCGTGCTGGGCGTTGAACGGCATATACAAAAACCAAGATTTGTCTTTGTTCTTTTCGAGCCAATCGACCGATCGCTCGGCATAGGCGTCTGTGGTGTAGAAATCTTCGTCGGTTACTTCGCGGACATCGTTCGAGACACGCGAATCGATGAAGTTCGTTGGATGAAAGAAAGGGGTGTTGGCCAGTGTACCGAAGAACTCATCGAAGCCACGTTTCGTCGGCCTGTATTCCTCAGAGCGTCCGAGGTGCCATTTTCCGACACAGCAGGTGGCATATCCGAGTTCCTTTAAGCGATTGGCCAAAGTGATTTGATCGAGTCGCAGGCCAAGGACACCTTTGAGGGCATGTTCGACAAGGAGGTTTCGCTGGCCATGGCCAAAAAGAACACCCTCGGCCTGGCCGATATGCTGATCAAGAACATGCCGGATCCGGCGGTTCAGGCAGCCAACGCCAAGGCCATTCAAGATCTACAAGCCCAACAGGCCCAACAGGCCGGCTCGACGGCCAGTTTCCTGCAAGCGCGTGCGAATGCCGGTAAGGGTATCCCTCTTGCG
>CAILTZ010000674.1 GCA_903837255.1 uncultured Pirellula sp.
AGCTGACGAACCTTGGGCTCCGGTGGCTCAAGGCCACCCGGGGGCCGAGGTCGTACGATGAGTGCGCGTGGCTCTGCGAGGCACGAACATATAGTATGTGGAATTTACCATAATCCACGAGACGGTAAATTTACTTTAGTGTTAGGAGCGTCGCAATCAAGTTGCATGCCTCAACCGAGGTTTTTCTCAGGCGATCCATCGAGGTTGTAAGAGGTGGTCTCGTGCGATATGTTGCACTGAGGACTTCTGGAATATGCGGAATTGGGGATTTCCAGGATATATTGAGTCGGTCTTGAGGGCGGGCCGCTAGTGCAAGGGAGCATGTCGCATGGCAAAGTGCCCCGTGCAGGAGCGATTCCAGTGCGTGGTAGGATCGGTTCGCTGGCGATTGGCAGCAAACGATGACTTATGCGCGACATCCACGCATCGTTTCTCTATCGGACAGGCGTCGCGAAAGGTCCTGCGGCAGCCATCGCTAATAGGTCCAAGACTTTGACTTCCCAAGAGCCTACGAGCGTGTGACACCTTGCTTCGGCCTATTCTCACCGCCCCCGTACTCCAAAACATCATTCACCTAGTTCGAATCCTACCACCTCTGCTGCAAAACCACCTGTTTTCCCTGAAAAAACGAAGGTTTCGAGGCGACTCTGACGACTCACTGGACGACTCACTAGGTACCAAGGCAGCGCACTAGACGACGCAGCATGTGCAAGCATGCACGTGCATGGACGTGCAGGAACTCCAAAGCAATTGGCCAGATATGCGAAAAACCCATAGCAGCCAAGAGAGTGGAAAGTAGAGAGTAGAGCGGTCCTGCGGACAGGACAGGAACCGAACTTTTCGATGTTTTCCCAATGATTTTGGCGAGTTCGAGAGGCACTGATGAACGTTGGCTTACGCGGACAACAAATCTGTTACCGTGGCGAGTTTGAGTGAATACCTTGACTTTCAGGGATCAGAACGCGACTATAAATTAATCAGAAGTGCGGAGATTGCTTGAATCAACTAAGTTCTGACTCCACATGCTACCTAAGGACGCTTCGCGATGAATGTAGAACAAACCATCCTGGAGATTGCCACGCTGCCGATCGATGTTCGCTTACGGTTAGTGTCTGCCATCTGGGACACATTACCACAGGATGCTGATCTGACGCCAAGTGCCCTTCAACAAGCCGAACTAGATCGCAGACTCTCCGAGCATCGCGAGGATCCTGGTTCAGCGATTTCCCATGAGGAGATCATGCGACGTGTGAAGAGTCGCCGGTAATGTGGAGGCTTGTTGTACGCCCGCAGGTCGAAGAAGACCTAGTGGAAGCATCTCTTTGGTACGACACCAAGCAAATCGGCTTGGGAGATCAATTCCTGGCTGAATACGTCGCAGCGATTTATCGTATCTTGGAAAACCCATGGCTGTTCTCGATAGCCGTCAATGGTCTCCGCCCCTGCTTGATCAAACGATTCTCCTACATCATTCATTTTGTGGTAGAAGACGATCAGATCATCGTGATCGCTGTGATGAATGCTGCAAGGGACGATGCAAGTTTCATGCTCCGACTTCCCTAAACGGTTCGAACACCCTCGGAAACGCTATCGCTGCGTGTTGGGAGGACATCGATTGGGAAATGAATCGGATGAGCATCCCTGAGCCGAAGGTCGAGCATCACGAAGGTCGTGGCGCTCGCAGTTGCCCGATCTTCCCTGAGCTTCGACCGATCCTCGACGAAGCCTTCGAGATATTCGGCGACAAGAGCGAGTATGTGGTCGCGGCTGCGCAATATCGAGCTGCCGCTAACACGGCGATGGGTTGGAAGAATTCAAACCTACGGACCGAGATGACGCGACTCTTGCGTCGCGCTGGTGTTTCGGGCTGGCCACCTGTCGCACTAGCCACCTGTCGCCAGACGGTTGAGGTTTTACTCACGCGCCGTCCACCGCTTGGCAGCGGATGGCTACGGGTCGCCCGTAGCCACCTGTCGCCAGACGGTGGAGGTTTTACTCACCGCGCCACCACCGCTTGGCAGCGGATGGCTACAGGTCGCCCGTAGCCACCTGTCGCCAGACGGTGGAGGTTTTACTCGCGCGCCACCACC
>CAILTZ010000675.1 GCA_903837255.1 uncultured Pirellula sp.
AGCGGTACTTCCTTTTGAAAAGCCGCTAAACTCTAGCACACGTTTTTGTACGCTACTTCAAATTAGGCAAAACAGATTCGCAAGACTTTAGTGGTTTGCCGCAATCAGCCATAGAGATACGATGGTGTATCTGTGCGAGAGGTGGTTGAAGCTCAATTTATGGCTTCAATAATTCGATCTCGACGATCGCGTGAAGATCGATTCGGGGAACCTCGATGCGCGTTCCTTCCTCTGTCTGTGTCACTTGGAGCTGCACTCCCGCGGGTTGCAAGCGTGCCTGCCGGACCGAGTAACGCGGCGCGAGCTTCACGACGATATCATGAATCGGCACAGTCTCCTCTCTCAATGGAATATCGTCGAGATTGAGAGCGTGGAAAGCGGTCGTGTTGAGATCATTGAGCAATTGCAAGACTAGTCGGTCGGCGCCATCGACTGTCTGTCGATTCAAAGTCGCGTGGATACAATGCGGTGCTTGAACTTCCACCGGAGGACGGGATCTTGCGACCCACTGCATCGCATGTTTCATGACCAGTCGCTCATAAGGATAAGCATAGAGATAGTACGCGGCATCGAAACCACCTGCCAAATAAACAACCTTTCCTTTACCGAATTCATTCGTAACCACCGCTGGCAACGCAGCCGAACCCGCCTGCGACTTTGGAGTGATCGTTGCGATGGTTCTCCCACGATGGGTGGCATTGGCTTGGACTCCGACAGCAGGGCCTTTGAACGTTACTGGGTTATCTCCGACGTATGCTTTCATTCGCCCGTGATCCAACCAAGTATCGCCAGAACTTTTGAAATCGAACACACCCTTTCGCTTCTCCCAATAGTTCGCTGGAATGGAGATCGCGAAATTTGAGTCGATCTGTTGTGCAGTTGCCTTGTCTGAAATTGGCGAATCCTCAACGGCAAGGCCTTGAAAATCGACACCGAAAACATCCGCCAATAGAAAATTGTCGCGAGCGTCACCAAACTCATTGAATAGCGAGTAATCGAGACTCGCCACCAATCCGCCTCCGTTTCGGACAAACTCGCGAATCGCGTTGGCTTGTTCCATGTCCAAACAAGCCGTGTTGGGAAGGACCAGCAGTTCGTATTCGGACAAGTCCGATTCGTTTAGATTCCAATCATTGATGATGGTGATGGGCAAGTGCTCTTCGATCGCGGCGCGAAATGTGCCGAAGACGTGGGACATGTATCTTTCTTCCACGAGACCGGAGGATCGCCCATAGAAATTGCGGCTGTTGTCGCTCATGACCATCGCGGCCCATTTTTCCGGTCGTTTGTTGATAAGCCAAGCTTTGCGCTCTTGGAGCTGGTCCATGCAATGATAGAGCGATTCCTGAAGATTTGGAGGTTGTGAAACGGCGATGCTAGGAACTGCACCGTGGGTGGCCGCCAAGAGCATGCGATATTCGATTTCTTTCGCAGGAAAGCTATCTTTTCCATAGGGATTTCCGTGGCTAAGGATGTACGGTTCACTGAAGGCGACACGATGGTTGGTAGTCGCCCAGATGTAAGCGTTGGAAAAGGCGGGCACGATCGTTGCCCCTCGATTGGTTTCATCGGCCCAGAATTCCTGGTCTGGGGCGTCGAGTAAAAGATTCATGCGAGATGGCATGTTTCGTGGGATGCTCAGGAAGTGCCCGAATCGCCCTGCATTGGTGGTCCAAGTCACCAGAGCAACACTTGGTTTGATCGATTTGAGGCGGACTTGCATGCGTTGGACGAGGTTCTCCATGCGTCGATCGGCCCAGTGTTGATAGCGGCGAAACTCCGGATTGTTCATATCGGCTACAGGGATTTCTTTCGATGTATCGCGTCGATAAGCATCGCGGCAATTCTGACAGTAGCAAACTCCGCCATAATGAAGCCCGTCGAAAGAGAAGGCGTCGACGACGGGAAATTGCTCGAGGATCTCGGCCAAGACATCGATAAAAAAATCGCCGTAGGGGCCCAGTAAGCACAGCATGCCCCCGTGGGGAAACTGCTTTAGATCGACCGTCGGGATTTCGGTCGTATCGGTAGCAATGCGGCGCCATTGAGGATGCATCATCGCTTGTTCGCCTTGCACGCGGTTGGCTTCGATCTCTGCATCGCTCAAATCGCCCGACTGAGCTTCCATGGCTTGCTCAAATCCAGTCCGCATTTGACTGGTCAATAGATC
>CAILTZ010000676.1 GCA_903837255.1 uncultured Pirellula sp.
AGAGCAGATCAACGAATCTGCCAAATCGTGGTGGTCTTATCAACCACTTTCAGAGCCTTCGGTTCCGGTCGAGGACTCCTGGGCTTGGACAACCATCGATCGGTTCATTGCACAAAAGCATCGAGAATCCAATGTCCGGCCGGTTGCTGATGCTCATCCCGAGGCATTGCTGAGGCGTTTGTATTTTGATTTGACTGGGTTGCCACCGTCTATCGACCAAGTCCGTTCGTTTGCCGAGGATTTGAGCCAAGGGGTAACGCGTCAGGAGTCGATCGAGCGTGTTGTGGATCAGTTGCTCAAGAGCGATGCCTTTGCGGTGCATTGGGCAAGGCATTGGCTGGATGTTTCCAGATACGCAGAGTCCTCGGGCCGCGACGTGAATGTTCCTTATAATCAAGCTTGGAGATACCGCGATTGGGTGATCGACTCGTTTCGCAAGAACAAGCCCTTTGATAGATTTCTGCTCGAGCAAATTGCCGGCGATTTGATCGATGCAGACGACCCCAGGCAGAAGGCACAAGGGCTCATTGCTACGGGATTTCTTGCGATAGGTTCGAGGAATCTCAATGAGGCGAATCAGAAGCTCTTTGCATTGGACCAAGCCGACGAGCAGATCGATTCTGTTTTTCAAGCGACCATGGCCATGACGATGGCCTGTGCTCGTTGTCATGACCACAAGTTCGAGCCGATATCGCAGAAAGAGTACACGGCTGTGGCCGGGATATTCTTGTCGACCGATACACGCTACGGAGCCTCGGGAGGTAACAATGCCCGCAATCCCTCCGAAGCGATCGAGCTTCCTGCCGAATGCGAATTGCCTACGCTCACGCCATCTTGGAGCGAACAAGAGATCCGCAAGAAGCGACAGGATTTATCCAATCTCAGGAAGCAGATCGCAGCGATTGTCGAGGAAATGGAGGAGAAACGCAGGAAGTCCAAGGCCAATGGTACATTCGACCGAAGTCGCCAGCAGGAGTTGCGCAAGGCATCCCAGCAAGCCAACGAACTTGAGTTTCAACTTTCGGCTCTCAACGACGACGACACCGTTCGAGCACTTGCGATGGGAGTGGTCGATCGACCATTGGAGGTTCCCAAGCCCGATGCGGATCGAGAGCGAATGGGCCGCTACCTTGGTGGTGTGCGCCGTCCGGCTTTTCCTGTGATTGACAATAGTCCATTTTTCGCAAGAGGCGAAGTCGGGCTTGCAGGGGAGAAGGTTCAGCGATCGGTGCCCGATATTTTCGGGGACTCTCATGAGTATCGAATCCCTCGCGATGCCAGCGGAAGGCTGGAGTTGGCAAGATGGATCGTCCATGAAAAGAACCCGCTTACTGCAAGGGTTGCGGTCAACCGTTTCTGGCACTGGATGATGGGCCAAGGCATCGTCGAGAGTGTCGATAACTTTGGAACCACTGGGAGCCAGCCCTCGCACCCGGAGCTTCTGGATCATCTTGCCCGTGAATTTATTGCCCAGGGGTGGGATGTTAAGAAACTCATTCGCAAAATTGCCGTGAGTCGAGCTTATCAATTATCGAGTCTTGATCAGAACCCAGAGTCCTTTGCCAGTGATCCTGCCAACAAGCTCATGTGGCGTGCCAAGAGTCGCAGGTTGCAAGCCGAAGAGATACGCGACGCGATGTTGAGCTTATCGGATCGACTCGATTCTCAACCGGTTCTAGGCACGGCGATGGCAAAGAAAAATCTTGGTAATCGGGTCGATCCGAGCCCAGCGAAGAAGCGGGCCAAGGGTGAGGTTTTCGCCGAGGATATATGCCGCTCGATCTTCTTGCCCATGCCTCGCGGAGCGCCGCCGGAAGTCCTTGAGTTGTTCGATCTGCCTGATGCGATGATGGTGCAGGGGGCTCGTGAGACGACCAATGTGCCATCTCAGTCCTTGTACCTGCTTAACAACCCTGCGGTCGCAGGCATAGCAGGGGCTATCGCGCGGAGGATCACCGAAACGGTACCTGGGCGGGGCGCGGAGAACTTTGAGCAACGGGTTGATCTGCTTTACCAGACGATCCTTTGCCGAAGACCGACTGGGGATGAAATGCAAATGGCTAACATGCTTTTCCGAAGCAGCGACACGAGCGAGGCCGGCTGGGTGAGCCTTGCTCGCGGTCTGCTGGCGACGGCTGAGTTTCGATATTTGGATTAGTTTCTTCCAACGTTTTTAGTCTACTTCGTTTACGCCTTTGAATGCATGGGAAGTTGAACATGACTCTTTGCCAAAACCGAGTGTCTTTGCTGAGCCGACGGAGCGTTCTGCAGAATACCGCCTGCGGTTTCGGATGGTTGGCGCTATCGGCCCTACTGTCCAAGCAGGGGCTGGCCAGCCCTGGCAGCAAGTCGCCTGGGGCTCATTTTCCGGCCAAGGCCAAGCGGGTGATTTTCATGTACATGCGAGGTGGTCCGTCGCATGTCGATACATTCGATTATAAGCCTGAGCTGGAGAAGGCCGATGGGCAGACCGGACCTCGACCTGGGAGCAAATGGATGAAGTCTCCGTGGAAGTTTGAAAAGCGGGGCCAGAGTGGATTGTGGATCTCCGACTTGTTTCCAGAGCTTAGCAAAGCCGCTGACGATATGCTCATCGTCAATTCGATGCAGACCGATGTACCGGCGCATGCTCAAGCCACGATTCGGATGCATACCGGAACGAGTCAGTTTGTAAGGCCGAGCGTTGGTTCGTGGGTGCTTTATGGGCTTGGGGCTGAAAACGAGAGCATTCCGGGATTTATCAGTATCGGTGCTTCGGGTAGCGCGCAGAACTACGGGAACGCTTTTCTGCCGGCGCACTATCAGGGGATGCGGTTGGGCAATGGCAATCGAGAGGTCGACGAAACTCAGGTGGCCAACCTTGCGCCTTTGGTGGGAAGCGAGAGGCAGCGGCGTGAATTGGATTTCATCCAGGGTATGAATCAGAAGAAGTTGCTGAATGATCCGGGGGATCAGGAGATCGAAGGGGTTATCCGCTCCTATGAAATGGCTTATCGGATGCAATCAGAGCTGCCGACGGTTCTAGACATCAAATCCGAGAGCGAGCAGACCAAGGAGCTGTATGGTTTGGACCGCAAGGATACCAAGAGTTTTGGTAGCAAGTGTCTCGTGGCGCGTCGGATGATCGAGGCAGGGGTGCGGTTCGTCGAAGTTTCTCAAGGGTCATGGGATCACCATGCGTCTCTGAATCAAAAGCTGACGGAGAACTGCAACGCGATCGACAGGCCGATGTATGGGTTGATCACCGATCTGAAGCAGCGAGGGCTTTTGGACGAAACGTTGATTGTCTGGGCGGGAGAATTTGGACGGACTCCATATGCACAAGGCCGAGATGGTCGAGACCACAATCACAAAGCGTTCAGTCTTTGGATGGCAGGGGGAGGGATCGCGGCTGGCAAGCAGTATGGACGAAGCGGTGATTTTGGAGTCGAAGCCACCGAGAACCCTGTCCCGGTGGTCGATTTCCATGCGACGTTGTTGGCCCTTTTGGGCTTAGACCACCAGCAGCTGACCTATCCTTATGCAGGGCGCGATTTTCGTTTGACCGACACCAAGGGTCAGGTGATTAGGGAACTCATCGGCTGATTTTTGGCACGAGAAAAGTCCGGTTTTTTCTTTTTTTAGTCGAAAAAGCTAACCAATCCAAGGTTGCTTGGGAATTAAGCAGAGGGCCCAGGCATCTTTTACCCGATGGATTCTCTATAAATTATCTATTCGTCGCTGAGGGCACGATGGGTGGTCTTGAGCTGCCGCATTCGGCGTTTCCTTGCTTCATTTAAGCTTTATAACGCCTCGACGTGGTTGCTTGTCCGAATCGGCGGGTGTAGGATTCGGTGGGAGATTCTAAAGGCCCTTAGGGAGGCGAGAGACAGTGAGAAAGAGCAAGCTAGGGTTTTCGGCCGGATTCACATTGGTCGAGCTATTGGTCGTCATTGCGATCATTGGGGTACTGATCAGCTTGCTTTTGCCTGCTGTACAAGCGGCCCGAGAGGCTGCCCGTCGCACGCAGTGCATGAGCCACATTCGGCAGTTGGCGCTCGGATGCTCGAACTTTGAGAGCGCCTATGGCAAGTATCCGTTTTGTCGAAAATACGACATTTGGGATTCGTACACCTGGACCAGTCAAATCCTTCCTTACATTGAACAGCCGGTGATGTTCAATCAGTTGTACACATTGGGCACGCAACCCTACACGACCAGCTATCCGGGTCCCAATTCCCTGATGGGTGATGATCCAAAGCTCCGCGAAGCCCGTCACAACCGAGTAACGATTTTTATTTGCCCGAGCGATGGCAAGCAGCCCGAGAACGAGATGGATACCCGGACATACGGTTTCTACCGTGGCAACTATCGTGGGTGTGTTGGATCTGGGGATATGTATGGGACACCCACCGATAACACCGCAGGGCCATGGGGGGCAGGTTTTTTTACGGTCATGCCGAATCAGAGTTTTGATACCAATGCGAGAGTCAGAACGATCTACAATCGGGCCAGGGATTGCACCGATGGATTGTCCAATACCATCATGCTCAGCGAAGGCCTGATGGCCAACGTAACATGGTGGGGCGGTGCGATGGGAGAAATCCACTATGGCAACATGGGAGGATCGCTCTTTTCGGCAACGCTTACGCCTAACTCAACCGCTCCGGATCGTATTCTCGGCCCATGCCCACAGGATCAAGGAGACTCGCGATACAGAGCGCCTTGCTTGAGCCTTGGCGGGATCGCTTGGTGGACTCGTTCGGGCCAACTGGCTCATGCTGCAGCGCGGAGTCTACACGGCACAGGTGTGGCTGTCTCGATGGCAGATGGCAGCACGCAGTTTGTCACCAACAGCATCGAAGTGGCCGTCTGGCGCGGCTTGTCAACGGCCAGCAACAACGAGAAGGTTCTCTTGGAATAGATACCAACCGTTGGATTGAAGAGTTCGAGACCTCAAGCCTAAGCGAAGTATCAGTGCCAACAAAAATCAAACAAACTCCCCTTGTTCTTGTTTTGCTTGCAAGCTTGATCGTCACTGCGATCGGATGCGGTGGATCGACTGGTACCGTTCAAGGGACTGTAAGTTACGAGGGGGTGCCTATCGAGAAGGGGATGATCACCTTGACTCCCTTCGAGGGCAAAGGTTCCCCAGTTGGATGCACCATCCAGAACGGAAAGTATTACGCCAAGGGGGTGACTCCGGGAAAGAATGTACTGACGGTTGCGGCGGTCAAGCAAGTGACGTTTTCTCGGAGCTCCGAGGAGATGAGCCAGATGGCGGCAAGCAAGGCCGGGAAAGGCTCCATCGAAGGCTTGATCGACCCTGCGGACATCGTGCCCGCCGATGCCAAGGGCAATGGTGCACAGCACAATATCAACCCCGGCAGCAATACCATCGATCTAACACTAACCAAGCCAGAGGTCTCAGCGAAGACCGACTGAGTATCTTTGAATCGGTCTGTTTTTGAATCGGTTCTCTCAACGTTACCCTTCAAGGAGTTTGCAGAATGCTCTCTACCAAATGGATCAGTTTCCTGTCGGTGGCCTTAGTTGTTTTCGTTACCGTCTTTGCATCGAGCGACCGAGCAGAATCCAATCCGCAAGGAGAGAGGAAGACCATGTTACGGCATGTGGTGATTTTCAAGTTCAAAGAGACCAGTTCGGCTGCAGACGTACAAAAAGTCGTCGACGGCTTTAGAGGGCTCAAGGCTAAGATTCCGCAGATCGCCTCGTTTGAGTTCGGCACGAACAATAGTCCAGAGGGGCTCAACGATGGCTTTACCCACTGCTTCCTGGTAACGTTCAAGGATGAAAAAGATCGCGATGTGTATCTGCCGCATCCGGCTCACAAAGCGTTTGTCGATGTGCTCAAGCCGCATTTGGAAAAAGCGATGGTCATCGACTATTGGGCCGGAGAGTAGTAAGACTCCGAAGTGAAACTTCGAAATGAGTTTCTCGGAAGCCAGGCCCTAGGTCCGTTACCCACTGGGGTACTGTTTGCAGTATTCGTAAACGGCCATGGTCGTGGCTGTTGCCACGTTGTAGCTGTAAGGTTGTCCGTAGACCGGTATTTCGACAACATCGTCGAGCGCGTTGAGTTCTTCCTGAGATAGACCCTCGCGCTCGGCCCCAACGACGAGTGCCGTTTTTTGCGCAAAAGTATACTCGTACAGGCATGACGAACCGGTGGTTTGCTCAAGTCCCACCATGCGGTAACCATCGTCGCGAAACTGCTTGAGCACTGGCAGCAAACTTCTTCGCTGGATGACCTCGACGAAATCGGCCGCGTCTCGAGCAATTTCACGATCCACCTTGCCTTGGCCGCAGTGAATGATCGTCTTGATCCCCACGCACCCGCAAAGCCGGACGATACGGCTAAGGTTCACGTTGCTGCGCATTGGAGCCAGTGCCAAGATCAAGCCGCGAGGTGCTTGCAAAACGGTAGGCGGTTTGTGGCGTACATGTTCGAAACGGTTCATGCCATCAACGCATCGATTCGGTCGATTAAAATTTCAAGGAACTCACGGTCGCTCGATGGCCGCCCCAGGGCACTGGGTGGTATCGCGTCGGAGTCGATGACACCACGCATCGCAAGCACCATCGCAGCATTGTGTTTGTAAGCGGGCACAGGGGGACGAAACGCGAAGCCCCCGAGCAGTTGGATCGCATCGTTGAGTTCGTAGAACCTAGCGTCTGCTGCTGCCCAATAATCATCCCGCTTGGCAAATGCCTCCGGATAAAATGCCGAGAGACCGAGCAAGTAGTCGCTTCCCCACTGAATCATATCGATCGCTAGGTCATTGCCGGTGTAGATGCGAAATTCCGGGCGGTCTCGATCGCGGCAAGCCAAACGCTCCCACTCCAAGGGACGCGAAAGCGAAGAGTGCTTGAGACCTCCTAGCGAGGGTATGTCCATGAGCTTACGGAAGGTATCCATCGAATAGATACTGCCGAATGGCGCAAACATTTTGCCCAATTCAAAGCCCAAAAAATGGTCCACTACCGAGCCGATCTGCGAATACGTCCGGACGATTTCATCCGATGATTGCTCGATCAGAGCCGTGCTCTGAAAAACAATCGGTATTCCACCCAAAGAGCGAATCTCGGAGACCTGTGTTTGGTAATTGGCCACCATGTCTCCGGCTAGGTCTTCGACAAATGCTCCGGCGACGAAGGGACGTCCGGCGGCTAGACGGGAGACCCGCTGCAAAATCTCTCGACGCTGAGCCAGCGAAAGCAGGTTGGCAAAACCGGTATCCATGTTGATCGCCGGGCTCAGGCCGCAGTCCCAAGTCCGTTCCAGGCCTCGCTCATAGGACTCAAGATCGATCCTACCGACGGGCTTCCAGGGTAGATAGGCGGCCGAGATCCCCTCGGGCTTGCGCGAGTATTGGATTTTTGGGATCGGCAACATCGAAAATTCAGTGGCTTGTGGTTGCGACAGGATCGGGCCGGGGGAAGGCCTAAGCATACTTCGTTGGTTTGAGTCTGGCAAAACAGGGGAAATCCGATCGGCGGCACAGTCAAACGGGTAATTACCCCCCCCTTGCGAGGGGGTCGCAGGCGAAAACAAGCGTTAAAATCGGCAATGTAGGTAAAATATGACGTGCGAATCGGAGACTATTCACTAAACTTTGCGGTTTAGGTTCCCTTGGATGGATTTGTGGGGAAATCTGGAGAAATGAAAAACGCGTCGACGTCGAAGGTCATGAGGCATTCGATCGGCTGGCTCTCGAGGAGAGTCAGCTGCCATGGAGTGTGAGACGCGGGAAGCGGTTTA
>CAILTZ010000677.1 GCA_903837255.1 uncultured Pirellula sp.
GTGTCGCTCTTGGCGACTTCCGAACGCTTTGGGTTGCTCATACTCATTGGATGTTCTTAAGGAATGTTTTCTCAGTCGATAACTCGCACACTGCCCGAGAGGATTGTATGGCGATTTGCGTCGCTGTCTATCAATCGCAAGGATCCGTCGGGGCCAATCCCATCGGCCTTGCCAAAAAGAGTTCTCGAGGGCTGCTGAACCTGGATCTGCCGATCGACAAGCCAATCCCAATCCGGCCAGTTTCGCTCGATCCAATCGGGCTGAGTCTCGCACAAGGATCCTAGCTCTAGCCAGCTTTGCATGAATGCTACCAACACCGATTCACAAGTCGCCTCTTCTGAGTCTCCGTTGGCCATCACCTCATGCAAACTGACGGCATTTTGGCGAACCTCCCACGGCGCATGGTCCAGATCCACCTTGCAATTGATCCCGATGCCGATAATGGCATACCCCATCGAACCTGCGGTATTGGATTCGATCAATATCCCACAGACCTTGCGATCCTCTATGTACACATCGTTGGGCCATTTGACCTTGGGCTGCGAGCGAACCCGTGGCTTCAAGGCTCGAGCAACTGCCAATCCAACGAGCAACGGAAGCATTGCAACGCTCGGTGCGTTTCGATGCGGATCAAGCCTCGAATGCTCGATGGCTATCGAAAACATCAGGCAACCTGGTGGCGAGAACCAGCGATTTGCACCTCTGCCAACTCCCGAGGTTTGCTCATCGGCGATGGCGATGCAAGGCAAGGGAATTTGGCCAGATTTGATCTGCCGATCCAAGTACCGATTGGTCGAGTCGACGCGATCCATCCACTGGATCCTTTCAAAGAACCCTAATTGGTCCAAGGAATCCAGAGCCCAGCGGCGTCGAAGTTCTGAAATCATCGCAGAGGTCTAAACGTGTTGTCCTAGCCGTTCAGCAAGTCGCTTAAGCGTTCGGCTCGCGTCGTTCTCGATGAGCTTGGCATGGATCAGATGAAGGCAGGATCGATCGTTCCAAGCAGCGTGGATCGCCGCGTCGAATTCGGCTTCATTGGTCACCAAATACCCTTTGCCACCGCCGTAAACCTCAGGCAACTTAGAGTAGTTCCAAACGGCGATTTCATTGTACTTCCAGGTCCCCTCCTGGAGATACCTCTCCGTTCCGTATCCATGGTTATCCAGCACGATGATGATCGGCGAGAACTTGCGCCGAATCAACGTTGACATTTCTTGGCCGGTCATCTGAAAGGCTCCGTCGCCGACGATCACCAAAACACGATCATTGGGTTTGGCAACGCAGGCACCGAGGGCGGCCGGGACGGAGAATCCCATCGAGGTGTAATAAGCAGGCGAGAGGTAATCGGTCCTCTCGTGGATGACGAGCTCCGAGGATGCGAACAAGGCGTCTCCGATGTCGGCAATGACAATCGTATCGGCATCGAGCTGGGTATTGATCCGCTCGACAATCCGAGTGACACTCAGCCCTTGATCGGCCTGGACATGAAATGCATGCGGTTTTTTCAGATGGAGTTGGTCTGGTATGTGGCGTCGGGCTGGACTCGGGTTGGCTTCGATGATCTTGCTGACGAAGTCCGCTAAAGGAACATTCGGGTATTGGTGGTAGGAGATTTGCAGCTGTTCACTTGTCGCGTAGATGACGTTGCGAACCTCGAGCTTGGCGGTGTAAATCCCCAGGTTGATGTCGGTCATGAACGCTCCGAGCATCAACACGCAATCGCTATCCTCGACGTATTGGGTGACTTCTTCGCGTCCCATCGCTCCTTCATAGAGCCCCACAAACAACGGATGCGTTTCGTCGACGACACTCTTGCCCAAGATTGTTGTCGCGATCGGGATGCCCGCTTGCTCGGCCAATCGGATGACTTGGTCCTGCAATCCGAAACGATGGATTTCCACTCCGGCGACGATCAGAGGTTTCTTCGAGGAATTGAGCCTGTCGATCGTCTCTCGGACTGCTTCATCGAGCGCCAAAGCGTCGAATGGATTGGCTGGACTGCGATAGGACTTGGCCACCGAAGGAATCTCGTCGACCATATCGCGAGGCAAATCGATGTAGACCGGTCGCTTGTAGCGATAACAAGCATCTAGCACTCGATCGATCTCGCTAAAAGCAGTCGACGGATCGTTGAGCTCTGTGGCAGCAATGCAAAGCTTCTCGAAAACCTCAAGCTGGGTGCTAAAGTCCCGGACCTTGTGGTGCAAAAGCGGATTGTTGATCCGCTCTTTGAGACCTGGAGAACCGGTCAGCATCACCACCGGCGATTTCTCGGCAAAGGCACCCGCGATGCTGTTTGCGACCGACAATCCCCCAACGCAATACGTGACGCACAAAGCACCCATGCCATGGATGCGAGCATAAGCATCCGCAGCGAATCCCGCGCAGTCCTCACGCGTGCAACCCACGACGTTGATCTCGCTCTCTTCAAGCAAGCTGTAGAAACGAAGAACGTAGTCGCCGGGAATTCCAAAACAGTCGGAAATCCCGTAGGCCATCAGACGATCGATCAAGTACTGGCCAATGGTCTTGTCAGTATGCCCTTTTTTACTGGCTTTCGAGGGCGATTTGGCCAAGTTACGGTCGATCGAGCTCAGTGGGTTCGGCATCCAAAAAATCCATCAAAAGAGTGCAGAAATCAAACAGGTGCACAATAAAGTTAAAAGATGGTCAAAAGCAGAGAATCTAGCTCTTGAGTTCCACGAGGGTCGGAGCCGTGTCGGCCGTTGGCAAGGACTCTTCGCTAGCCATCTTGCGAATGTCCTCGGTGATCCGCATCGA
>CAILTZ010000678.1 GCA_903837255.1 uncultured Pirellula sp.
CATCATGAAGGACGGAAAAATTTACAAAAATATTCTGAAGCAACTTTGACTAAAATATTATAACTACCAACAATGAAAACCAACAAACTCATCCTGAACCTCATCGCTTTCCTCACCATCATCGGCCTTGTCGCGGGCTGCTCCTCCACCGGTTATGAAAAAGCCGCCGACACCGCGACCTCGCTGACCAAGTCATCGGAAGGCATCGTCAAGAGCAGCGCGCTCGTGGACAAGACGCTGGCCACGCTGGATGACCTCGTCAGTAATCCCAAGCCGGATCTGCGTAAGCAGTTCAGCGCGTTCAACGATTCCGTGCACGACCTCGGCTCGACGGCCAAGGACGTGGACGGCAAGTCCAAGGCCATGAAATCCCAAGGCGCGGACTACTTCAAAAACTGGGACAAACAAATGGCCGCGATGAAGAACGAGGACATTCGCAACCGCAGCGAGGCGCGCAAGGTCCGTCTGCTGAAGAAGGAGGAACTCCCGGCGGATTGGAACCCGAACACCGATTCACGGCTCACCATTTGGGAAGCAACGCATCATCTCATCCGCTCGCTCGACAGCGGCGAACAAGCCGCCGCCGCACTGCTGAAGATGCTGGGCGCAGTTGCCGAAATCGCCCGCGACCTGAGCTACCGTCTCTACACCGTCTGCGAACGCCGGAAGTGGTCACAGGACGCCATCGACTACAACGCGCTGGTGCTGGCGTGGCCCGATTTGAAACGTTTGGCCGACGAACAAAAGACTTCCGGCCCCGCGCAACAGGAATTGATTTGATCTTGGGACTTGAAGATACTGAGGCCAGACCCTGAATGACATCACTTCAACAGAGCATGTTTGAGTTGAGCCTGCGACTCGCGTTCCACGAAAAGCGTGGAGATGAGTTCCAGGTATTCTTCAGCCGTCTCATGGGGTTGCGCTATCCGACGGAGTTCGTTGCCACGCGCCCTTGGGGTAAGCTCGGGGATCGGAAATGCGATGGCTATCACCCTCCGACTCGGACGCTTTTCCAATGTTTTGCCCCAAACGATGTGGTTCTGGCTGATACCCTCGGCAAAATGAAGGAAGATTTCGAGGGCGCGTTGCCCCATCGGAAGGCGTTTTGGGAGCATTGGGTGTTTGTTCACAACGCACCCGAGGGGCGTCTCCCAACGGATGTCGTGCAAATGCTCACGAAATTTCAGCAGGATCATCCTGGCATTACGGCGAAAGCCTGGGGATTTTATGCACTACGAAATCTCGCTCTGGAATTGACCGAGGTGGATCTTCGTTCCTTGCTGCCTTCAATCCCGACGCCAGCGGATTTTGCGGATCTCGGTTTGCGGGACATCAAGCCAGTCGTGGATCACCTGGTATCAGGGGAGGAGCCAACCGAAGGGCAAGTCACGCCGCCACCACCTGGAAAAATTGCGCACAACCGGCTGTCGCAGGCGGCTGCACGGGAGCTGACGTTGGGCATGGCTTACAGCCGCCTTTTGAAACAGTATCTGGCCGCACTCCCAGACAAAACCTGCGGTGACCGAATCGCGGCGCTGTTTCGAGCGAAATATCAGATGCTGGCGACGGATGGGGCGGAGCCAGATGCCGTCTTGGCGGAACTGTTCGCATTTGCCGCCGGTCCACTGCGGAGCGGCAACTTGCGCCGGGATGCAGCCGTGTGGACGGTGCTGGCATATCTATTCGAACACTGCGAGATTTTTGAGCGACCTGCGGAACCAGGTAATGTGCCATGATTTTGCCGACGAAACGACTCAGCATCGAAAGCTCGCTCCTTGGAGTGGGAGCGGACGTGCTCGGCCTACTCAATAGACCCAAAACAGTGTCCAGGATTTGGGAGGAATTGAAGCTCGTTCGAAAGCCGCTGAATGACCGTGGGGAGCGATTGACGTTCGAGTGGTTTGTCCTGGCCCTCGACTTCCTTTTCCTCACAGATGCAATTTCCATGCACGATGGCGTGTTGAAACGGAGGCAACCATGATCCACGAGGTGTTTAGCACGCTGCCGAGTTTCAAAGGACTGAGATTTCAACCGGGACTCAACGTGCTCATCGCGGATCGGACTGACACTTCAACCGACCGGCAGACCCGAAACCGCGCGGGTAAATCGAGCCTGATCGAGGTCATCCATTTTCTGCTTGGCGCGAAAGCCGACAAAGAATCCATATTCCGAAACAAAAGCCTCCAGGAGTTCAAGTTTGGCCTCCGCTTTGAAGTTGGCGGGCAGGAAGTCACGGCTCAACGCTCGGGCAGCGAATCTTCGCGAGTGTTTATTGACGCGGGCGATGCGTCGGCTTGGCCGGTAAAGCCGAAAGCAAAGAATGGTGACGCGCCTTCACTCAGCAATGAGGACTGGAAAGAATTGCTGGGAAGCACCTGGTTCGAACTTCCCGTGGGTGAGGCGTCAAACGGCTCCCATCAACCGACATTACGCTCGCTGATTAGCTATTTTGCGAGGCGTGAGTCCGCGAAAGGATTCCTGGAACCGGTCCGCCAAAGTGAGGAGCAAAGCAAATGGGATCAGCAGGTCGCGCTTTCCTATCTCGTCGGGCTGGATTGGACGGTCGCACAACGGTTGGAACAAGTGCGACGGCAGGAAAAGGCGCTCGCGGAACTCCGAAAAGCAGCGAAGGAGGGAGCGATTGGCGCGTTCATACCAAAGGCGAGCGAGTTGCAAACGCAACTTGTGCTCGTGGAGACGAATGCTGACCGAGTGCGCAAAACCTTGGAATCATTCGAGGTTCTGCCCGAATACCATGAACTTGAGCGCGAAGCGAGCCAACTCACGCTAAAGATCAGTAGCCTAGTGGATGAAAACACGCTGGACGCACAATTTCTCGAAACCATGGAATCGGCATTGCGCGATGAATCCGCACCGTCCGAGGGTGCGGTCGAAAAAGTTTACGTTGAGGCAGGGGTGCTGTTGCCGGACACGATTTTGAAGCGTTTGGAAGAAGTTCGCGGTTTTCATCGTTCGGTGGTCTCAAACCGACGCGGGTATCTGCAAAACGAGATCACCGGGGCACGAGATCGGATACGCAAGCGTGACCAGGAAAAAGCCGGTTATGACCAACGGCGAGCCGAAATCATGAGACTGCTGCGGTCGAAGGGGGCGCTCGATCAATTTCAGCAACTTCAACGCGAACAAACTCGGCTCGACGCGGCTGTGGAATCTCTCAAGCAACGGTTCCGGGCCGCGCAACAACTTGAAAGCAGCAAAGTTGACCTCGATATCGAACGCCGACAGCTCGAAAGCCGGTTGCGCACGAATCTCCAGGAGCAAAATACCCGAGTCGAAGCGGCCATCCGAGTTTTTGAGGCAATTTCCGAATCTCTCTATGAGGATGCAGGCAACCTCGTGCTCACGCCCACCAACAATGGTTTGGAAATCGCAATCAAGATTCAGGGGCAGCGGAGCAAAGGCATTCAGAATATGCAGATATTCTGTTTCGACATGATGCTGATGCAGCTTTGCGCTGATCGGAACATTGGGCCGGGCTTCGTGATTCACGACAGCCATCTCTTTGATGGAGTTGATGAACGGCAGGTCGCCGGGGCGCTTGCGGTAGGGGCGAGGAAGGCAGAAGAATGCGGCTGGCAATATATCGTCACGATGAATTCCGATGCGATGCCGAAGTCTCTCCCCGATGGTTTCGACCTCATGTCGCATGTTTTGCCCGTGCGGTTAACTGACGCCCGCGAGGATGGGGGGCTTTTCGGCATCCGTTTTTGAACCTATGGCACAAAGCAACCACGAACGCATCGGCAAAGCTTTCGAAACGTTGAAGGCGGGACTCCCATCCTTCGTTGAGCGCGAACTTAAGTCGGCGCACGGAGCCAAATGGTGGGCGACGGTAAAACAAGTCACCGGAGCAGGAATGCAGGTCGGCGGAACCGAAGCCGCGCCTGAGTGGGACGCTGGGTCCGTGCTAAAGGTGCTATGGGAATGCTGGAACGACGTCTTCGCCAAGACGCTGGGACGGGCCGAGCGAAGCCTGACCAGCGAATTGATCGAAGTGCGAAACAAATGGGCGCACCAGAAAACGTTCACTACGGACGACGCCTACCGGGCGCTCGACTCGATGCAACGCTTGCTCAATGCCGTTGGAGCACGCGAACAGGCTGATGAACTGACCAAGCAGTCCGCTGAATTGCTTCGGCTGAAGTTCGACGAACAGGCTCGCCATGAGCGGCGGAAAAGCCAGACGACGCTCGGTCTCGATGCGCCGTTGGCGGGCCTCAAGCCTTGGCGGGAAGTCGTGACCCCGCATCCTGATGTCGCATCGGGACGCTATCAGTTGACCGGGTGCTCAGCGAAACGGAGGTCCCCGACACGAGCCCTCGCCCTTGCGGGTGCGACTTTGACCTGCTGGAATGAACCGATGACGCCGGACTACGAGCCTGACGCGCTGAGGGAACATACCCCGGACTACGCGCCGCCACCGGAGACGCAGCGAATGATCGACGAACTGTATCGCGAGGAGTTGCTCGAGGCGCGCGTGATGCGGCCGGAACAGAAGCTTCTGCTGGGCGAGGAACTTTTTGCTTACGC
>CAILTZ010000679.1 GCA_903837255.1 uncultured Pirellula sp.
CACAGACGATTGGAGATCACTCTAGCCACCAGCGGGTTGTCCGGTTCAAGCAACTGCTGAGCCAACGCCAATCGACCACTGCCTGGACCTTGATAAACACTCTGTTTGCCACCCAAAGCCGTCAGGTTTCGCCTGGGCACCGGGGCACCGGGCTTCAAATGATTCCCTCGAATCAACAGCGAATCATTGATCCCATCTCCATCCCGCATCGCCAATGCCAAGTTGGAATGCCAAACAACATTCTTGGCAAACTCGATGTCCTGCTGCTTGGCCTCTAATGCCAATGCCCCTGGCGCCAACGTACCGAGCGATTCTCCGTCCGATTGATCCAGTACGCTTTGGGTCCAAGCGGCGACTTGCGTGCGTTGCGTGACATCCAACGCCGTGGAGGGATCCTGCAATTGCCTCAGGGCAAGCTCCCGCGTGGCGTTCCACATTTCGAATGCACCAGCAGCCTCGATTGCAGGCATCGGGGCCAAGGCCGGAGCCGGTCCTTCGATGACCTGCACCAATCCAAACGGCTTGTCCTGCAAAGGGGAGAACTCTAAATGAATCGTCTTGCCTTTGTACCGATCCAGCGAATGAGTCACCCAGCGATACTCATTATCCGGACCGCCGTTTTCGAAGATTGTCTCTCCGTGAAGAGGACCCGCGATCAATCGATGCGAATCGACACTCGCAAACGCGCGGAACGAGCCTCGTACCAAATAAGACACCTTTCCCGACTTGAGCGTGAACTTCTTGGTCGGAAAAATCTTGCCCGCCTCGTTGACCTGCGGATGGCGGTTGAGCCGATTGACACCGTGCGATGTCTGGGTCATCGGATTCCAAAACGGGTCCCGCCAAGCCTCCGGCAAAGGGTGGACTTTCCAAGAAGGTACTTGAGGGGCTGAATCCACGGACAACGAACCGGGCAACTTGGGCCCCTGTCCATAGATCACGCTATCGGATTGCCAAAGTCGAGCATCAGGACTCCTAGCATCGAACAGAACATGATCATCCTCTAGAGGTAACATGGATGCAGCGAATCGCGAATGATTCGCGATCAGATTGGCCGTCTGGCTCAGAGCCCCAACCACCGTCGCAGAGTCTTTGAGCTCTGCAAAACTTTTCGGTGAAGTCCGCTTGATCAGCTCCTGGATTTGTTTCTCGACGAGGGCTTGGTCCTGCTGCGTTTTCTCATTCCGCCTTTGGGCCAACTCGCGGTGTTGAACGTCGGTCTCGAAGCGAACCAGCCGATAATCGCTGCTTTGGAGATACCCGTATATCGCGTAATAATCGTCCTGCGCAATTGCGTCAAACTTGTGATCGTGGCAGCGTGCACAAGCCACCGTCATGCCAAGGAAGGTTTTGCTAAACACATCGACCATGTTGTCAAAGCGATCCGTCTCATCCTTGCGAGTGTCGACAGGGGAATGCACCCAATCCCCTAAATGCCAGAATCCGGTCCCTAAAACCGACTCGTTCCATCCCAAGGTCGGATGCACTCGCGGCATCGGAAGTAAATCGCCCGCCAAATGCTCGGTCAGGAATTGATCGTAAGGCACATCGGCGTTGAGGGCTCGAACGACATAGTCGCGATAAGGCTCCGCCGAGGGGATATCCTCATCGAACTCGTGCCCGCGCGACTGAGCAAATCGCACCAAGTCGAGCCAATGCCGAGCCCATCGAACCCCAAAACCAGGGTTCGCTAGGAGCGAATCTACCAACTTAGTGTACCACTCTGGATCATGGGTGCTGACCGATTCGTCGAGCTCTGCCGGAGTTGGAGGAATACCGATCAAATCCAAATAAACGCGTCTGACCAAGGTCGATCGTGCCGCTTGGTCGCTCGGCTCCAGACCATGCTCGCGGAGTTTTTGTATCACCAGAGCGTCAGCGATCCCACTGGACCATTGGTCTTGCGATGGGCTAGCAACACCAAGACTCCCGCGCGGCTTCCATACCCAGTGTGATTCCCGCCGAGCCTCCAGATCAAAAGCCTCCTCGGGCTTCTTGTTCTCTGGCAAAGGCTCATTGGGCCAATAAGCCCCCCGAGCGATCCACTCTTTGATCGTCTCGACTTGCTCCTTGGGCAACCTCCCATCGGGTGGCATCTCATTGCCCTGGTACGACACGGCTTGGTAGATCAAACTCGCATCAGCATCCCCGGCCAAAAGTGCGGGTCCGGAGTCTCCTCCTTGCTTGATCATGTCAATATGGTCAAGCCGAAGACTCCCTTTAGACTCTCCGGACACACCGCTGTGACACGACCAACATCGCTCGGCCAAAATCGGCCTAACTCGCTTCTCAAAGAAGTCTTTGTCGTCAACCTGCCCCCAGAGAGACAGGGGACAGAGAGACAGAGTGCTCAGAACAATCGTACAAATACCCGAGGCCAGATGGCAAATCGATGGTGATCGAAGCATGGTGTCGTCGGCAGGTGAAGGTAAGGAGGGATCAACTCCTCCATTATAGCATGCGCACAGGCAACGACGCCTCCGATGCCGGATTGAGCAAAGCGTCGCCCGAAGCATTTTCCACCCCGAGATGATCAGAATCCAGATTGCCAGAAACCAAATGGCCAGAATCGGCGCGAACCGGTCGGCTCGACAGTGGCTTGCGGCGCATGACGAGTGTAACCAAAGTCCCTTCTTGGACTTTTTCCCCTTTTTGGTTGACCAATTGCCGGTACCAAGAAACATGGCCATGCCGACGGCCATGGGGTTTCAGCTCGACAACCTCGGTGATGGCATAAACCGTATCCCCTGGGAAAATCGGTTTACAAAAGTTCCAGTTTTGAACGTCGATCAATGCGGCCGTCTGCACCGACGGTGCAGTGGAACTGAGCCCCACAAGAATCGACATCCCAAGCATGCCATGAACCACCGTCTGTCCAAAAGGCCCTCGAGTTGCAAACTCCTGGTCGATGTGCAACCGATCGTGATCTCCGGTCAACGCAGCGAATTGCTGAATGTCGGCTTGCAGAATGGTGCGAGAGTCGCTCTGCCAACGATCTCCAACATGCAACTCCTCGAAACTCAGGCCTTTTGCGTTGGTGATCATTGCTGTCCAGGTTTCACTAATCTTTTGTAGAGTTTTCTATTCGTCTGAGATTGTCGTGTAGTTCAAACGGCGATGCAAGTCCCGAAAGGATATTTCTAGTACCGGACATCAACCACCGATGAACAAGCGATCAGTCACTAATGGATCGAGCCGCCAGCACCGAACATCGAACTGATCGATTGATTCGAGTGGATCCGTCGGATGGCTTCGGCTAACAAGGGTGCAACCGATAGCACGAAGATGTTGTCGAGCTTCTTTTCGGGTGGTAATGGTATGGTGTTTGTGATTACCAAACTCTTCACCGGTGCTTCCTTGATCAATTGCACGGCGCGACCGCAAAGTACGCCGTGAGTGGCCGCAAGGTGGATCTCTTTGGCCCCTGCTTCATGCACAAGCTTTGCGGCTCCACAGATCGACCCGCCGGTGCTGATCATGTCATCGAACATCAAGCAGATCTTTCCTTCGACAGGACCTCCAATGATGTTTCGCTGTTTGGTCTGCAATGGATTGTCGCGGACTTTATCGATAATCGCGAGTTTACCGCCGATACGCTTGGAGTGACCAAAGGCTCGCTTGATGCTCCCCTCGTCGGGACTGACCACGACGATGTCCTCGGGGTCGATATTCTGGTTCTGAAAGTATCTGGTTAATGCCGGGGCAGCGTAAAGGTGATCCACGGGAACGTCAAAAAAACCTTGTATCTGCGGAGCATGCAGGTCCATGGCCAAGACCCTGTCGGCCCCGGCTCGGGTGATCAAATTCGCAACTAGCTTGGCGGTAATCGGCGTGCGGCCTTCGTCCTTGCGGTCCTGCCTGGCATAGCCGTAATAAGGAATGACGGTCGTGATCCTCGCGGCGCTTGCGCGCTTGCAAGAATCGATCATGATCAACAGCTCCATCAAGTTATCGTTGACCGGGGGGCAAGTCGGCTGGACCAGATACACATCCCGGCCACGAACATCCTCTTCGATCTTGCAGAAATTTTCCCCGTCTGGAAATTTCCCAAGCTGTATCGCTCCGGTTTTCAGGTGGAGGAAATCGCAGATCTCTTTGGCCAATTGCGGGTTGGCACGTCCGCTGAAAATCTTTAGCTCTCGCATCGATAACCGATCTCCTTCATCTTGTCCTCAACCCTTGCAAGCTCATCAATGGTGTTGATACTCAGCGACTCACAATCCTTTAGCGCCGCCAGAGCATCGACAGGATCACCTTGATTCAACAGTAGAGCAGGGCAGTCGGTCAAGTAATACTCCCCTTGGGCATTGTTGTTGCCCAGCCGGTCCAACGCCCATACCAGTCGACTCTGCTTGAAAATATAAGTACTCATGTTCACTTCTCGGAGGAGCGCCTCCTGAGCTGACGCATCTTTTTGCTCGACGATCCGCTCAAAACGGCCGTTTGCATCTCGCACGATCCGTCCAAGCCCCTGCGGATCTTCTTTGACAAGCGTGCCTAACAAGCAACTGTAAGCTCCTCGAACAAACGCTTCGAGCAACTCACTGAGCGATGAGGATTGAAGCAACGGAGAATCTCCAGCAACAACCAAAACTGGCCTGTTTCCACTCTCAGGTTCGCTAACAAGTGACGGAACGCACATTTGCACTGCATGCCCGGTACCCAGCTGCTGCTCTTGCAACACAAACTCGACACCCTTGCGCCCTGCGAGCTCCCGGCGAACATCCTCGTGCCGATACCCGACAACGACGAGTATCCTTTCGATGCCTACGCGTTCCAAAGCGTCCAATACCCAATGGATCATCGGTCGCCCCAACACCGGGAAGAGCACCTTAGGCAACTCGCTCTTCATCCGAGTACCCTTCCCAGCAGCCATCACAATCGCCGTTGCACCGGACCGGCTTGCCCAGCCCCCTGAGGATGAGGCCACAGCAGAGGGTTCCAAGCTGGATTTTATTTGCCCAGAGTTTTCCGAAGAGTTCATTTCCGAAGAGTTCATTTCCGACGAGTTCATTTCCGACGAGTTCATTTACTTTGTTTTCGCCACTTGGGCGCCCGATAATTCTGTTTCCAAAAGACTGCGTGAGCTTATGACATCCTCCGGCGATGACTATCTTGCCATAAGCCCCCGAAGTCGAAC
>CAILTZ010000680.1 GCA_903837255.1 uncultured Pirellula sp.
GGTGCACCGGTCGAGTTTCGCAACATCCGGGTCCGGGAGCTACCTTGAGCGACCAGCCAAACGAACTTGATCTCTACGATTTCCAACTGCCTCGCGAGCTCATTGCCCAAGACCCTCCGGTCAATCGTATCGATGCGCGGATGATGGTCATCGATCGCACATCAGGCACCATCCAGCACGCATCGGTGCGGGATCTGCCGGAGTACATGCGGGCCGGGGATGCGATCGTTGTCAACGACTCGCGCGTCATCCCTGCTCGCCTTGTCGGTTATCGCGCGAAAACCTCCGGGCGATGGGAAGGCCTGTTCCTGCGCGAGGAAAACGGTGTTGCCGAACTCCTCTCCAAAACCCGCGGATATCTACAAACCGGCGAACGGGTCGTGCTACGGGATAGCGAGGGACGCGAGACTCAAAGCCTCGTGGTCGTCTCGCATACGCCCGAAGGCAACGTGCTGTTTGTTGCCGACCCTCAAGTCCCTTGGCTCGAACTCCTCGAACAAAGCGGTCGCATCCCCCTGCCCCCCTATATCCGCGACGGCCAGATGACCGAACAAGACCGCCAGCGGTATCAGACCGTCTATGCTCGTAGCCCCGGCTCGGTCGCGGCTCCCACGGCCGGCCTGCATTTGACCGAAGAGCTTTTGAAGAACATCCGGCAAGCCGGCGTAGCTTTGGTCTCGGTCACCTTGCACGTGGGACTAGGGACCTTTCGACCCGTCTCGGTCAACCGACTCGATGATCACAAAATGCACAGCGAGTATGCGCAGATTACCGCCAATGTTGTACGACGGCTCCAGAGCGCCAAGTCCGAGGGTGGCCGCATCCTGGCCGTCGGCACCACCTCGGTCCGCACCTTAGAAACGTCGGCTCTTCATGGAAATGGATCCCTCGTTGAATGGTCTGGCCAAACCAATCTTTTTATCCGCCCTGGATACACTTTCCATACCGTCGATCGGTTGCTGACGAACTTTCACTTGCCCCGCAGCACCCTGCTGGTGCTCGTCAGCGCTTTTGCTGGCCGCGAGTTGATGCTCGAGGCGTATCGCAAGGCGGTCGAGGAGCGCTATCGCTTCTTTAGCTATGGCGATTGCATGCTGATCACATGACCTCCAAAAAGTCAAAAAAAACAAAGGAGCTCGCTCCCTGGCTGGGTTTGGATATCGGAGGCGCGAACCTCAAGCTTGCTCACAACTCGGCCCAGGCCGGCTGGTCCAAGAGCTTACCGTTTGCCATGTGGAAAGAGTCGCAGATGCTCGCCCAGACGCTGGCACGCGCGATCAACGACAGCCCTGAGTTTCATGGGATCGCAGTGACGATGACCGGGGAATTGGCCGATTGCTTTGCGACACGGGCCGAAGGCGTGGCACGCATTCTGGAACAAGTCACCCAGGTCTTTCCCGCCCCGCTTGTTTGCGTCTACTGCGTCGATGGCAAGTTTCGCAGTCCGAGCCAAGCGGCTCGAGATCCATGGATCGCTGCGGCATCGAATTGGCATGCACTTGCGAATTGGTCCCGCAGATTGCTGCCCGATGATTCCGCATCGAATCAAACCGCCCATGGAGTCGTCGTCGACATCGGTTCGACAACCATCGATGTCATCGGAGTCTCGACAAGCCAAGTGGTAACGCGATCCAAGACCGATTCGGATCGTCTGAAGCGTCGAGAGCTGATCTACACCGGTGTCGAACGATCCAACCTCAGTGGGTTGCTTCGCAGTGTCCCTTTGCATGGCAAGCCATGTCCGGTGATGAACGAGCAATTTGCAACGACTCGCGATGCCTATTTATGGCTCGGGTACTTCGACGATCAGCACGACGATACCCAGACAGCTGATGGCCAACCGGCGACCCGCAACCATGCTCGCTATCGCTTGGCCCGTTTGGTCGGCGAAGATGGTTCGACGCTTGCCGATTCGGACATTGATGCGATCGGACAGTGCGTGATGGGCAAGCAGGTCAAGTTACTGCGAAGATCGCTAGAAAAGGTGCTTGGCAGGATCGAAAGCCAGCCACGAGTCACGCACATGATCTGCTCGGGCCACGGCGGTTTTTTGCTCCGTCAAGCTCTTGAGGACGGGTTGCTTGCCAACCGCTTTGGACTCAGAGAGCAGATCTGGCTTAGCGACAAATTAGGTGAAGGCTTATCGCGGTGCGCACCGGCTTATGCAGTTGCGCAGTTGGCATCGGAGCAATCGATTGCCTAGCGGCAAGGACAGGTTATGCGATGGATTCGGAGTTGCAATCCAAGTTTAGAGTGTGATTGCAACGTCTCCTTGTACATCAAACGGCAATTTTTTTGTCCCAATATCTCAAACCTCATCTCGCCATCTGTCTTTGCGTCTTTGCGTGAGACTCGAAGCCTCCACCGTCTGGCGACAGGTGGCTACGGGCGAC
>CAILTZ010000681.1 GCA_903837255.1 uncultured Pirellula sp.
ATCCAGCCTCGGCATGATGCCGAAAACTGGGTTGGGATTTGCCCCCGTGAGCTGCACCAAAGCAGCTACGGGCGTATCGAGCGATCATGCAGACTCATTGCCAGGAGCACTAGCAGAGCTACACCAAATACGATGTAGCTTTGCGTTACGAGTCCAAGCCGGCCCGCTACGGCAAACGATCCTTGAACAAAACCTGCGTTGAGCTTGTGTTTCGCTGTCACGCTATGCATTTCTCCTATCGATAGGGGTTCGGCCAAGCTGCACACTGGCTGCGATACGAGCAACCAGGGCACTGCATTGGCGTGGGATTTGGATAGAAATTCCCGGTCTCGATCGCAGACCAGATCGCACTTACTGCATGCTTGGTTCGATCCAATTGCTCCTGGTGAAACGGCAAGTCGATTTGCTGAATCACAGGCTCTTTGGTCTTAGTAAGCACGGCGAACTTGAGCCTGAGCGTCTTTCCTGGAACCATGCGTCGAGCAAGATCACAGTAAAGCAGCAGTTGCTCTGAGCTATCGATTGCCTGATCTAGCGACCAGGACGAACGACTGGTGTCAGCGGGCGCCTAAAAGGGGCCAGGTGAGAGCGCTTTCAAAAGGGGCCAGTTGGACAAGGACGAGTTGGTTGATTTCTATAGGAACTATTTTGCCACCTTCTGCGAGGAATCAACGATGCCAAACAGGCTCTCAATGGACAAAACACAGGGAATTGCGACGATCTGGGGCAAAAGGGACCACCGACTGCAAAGCGCCCACCGGGTCGGTTCCATCGGATGCAATAGTTTCAAAAGGGGCCAAAGCGCCCATCGGGTCCGTGGCCGATAACCAGTAGTAGAGATGGTTCCCAAAAGGGGCCGATTTAGCGAGAAACCAAAAAATGCCCCCTGCAAAGCGCCCATGAGTGGCCCCTTTTAAAGCGCCCACTGACACTCCCCTTTGCGTCTTTGCGCCTTTGCGTGAGCTCTTAAACGAAAACGGCCCGCCGATGGCGGGCCGTCTAAATACACCCATCAGGAGTCGAACCTGAAACCTTCGGCTTCGTAGGCCGACGCTCTATCCAATTGAGCTATGGGTGCATCGCTTGGAGCGATTGGGATCCCATTATAACCAGCTTCGATGCGCCGATAAAGTCCAATCGGCGAGTTTCCAAATCCTCCGCACCAGACCGAAAATCCCTATCGAAAACCCCTGTTATTGAGCCGTTTTTGTCGAATCATCAGTGGTTCCACTGAAACTCAGAACTGTTCAGTAGCACCCAATACAAATCCCCTAACTCCCGACTCCGTGCCTCCCCTCGCTTGCCCACTAGCCGCTGGACAAAGTACTTTTGCTCCTTGTCATCAGCCGGTCGATTCAGGGTCGTTACGAACGCAGTCTGGACCGCTGTCGCATCGTCCCGAGCCAATCCCGCTATCCGTGTCGCTGCGTTCATGATCGGATTGTTGCCAATCCGCTCCGAAAGATACTTGCCATTCATCATCAACAACCTCTGCGGCACGGTCACCGACTGCTCGGCAAACTCGTCCTCCCCTCGGCTCCCATAAGCCATCGTAAACTCGTTGACCCCACCAAACATCTCCAGCTGCGAGAGTATCGAACTCGATGCGTCGATCGTCTTGAGCCTGCAAGCCTGATGCACGGCGGCTGCCATCTGCTCGGGCCGCAACTGCGATACCGGAAAGACCGCCCAACTCTTCTCATACTCCTGGTCGATCATCTCGGTCTCGGTCGAATCCCCCTGACTCCACTGCGAGTCGATCTGATACACTCCCGTGGCCACGATCACCCGCACCAAACGCTTCAGATCGTACCGATGCTCGATGAAGTCATCGACCAGGGGCTCTAGCCCCGGCGGAAACGGACCCGCAGCAGGAATGTCGTCGATGGGCTGCACTAACGGCCTGCCAGTTAGTATCGCCCAAACCCGATTGACCGTCGCGCGGGCAAACGCCCGGTTGCTCGTGTGCGTGACCCAATCGGCTAGCCCCTGACGCGAGGTGGATTGCTCAGAGCACCATCGCTCTTCAAACGGAACACTAGGTGCCACCTCGGTCTCACTCTCTTGACCCAGATACTTCGTCTTGTAAGCCTCTCCCTCATCCTTGAGCCCACTAAACGGATTCTCCATCCGCACACCACCAAAATAGGCCGCTAGCTGATGGAAGTCGCTCTGCTGGCCAATCCGCAAGGATTCCTTGCTCTCCTGATCCTGCGAATCTTCCGACAAAGGAAACTTGACGTTCCCCAAATAGTCATTGTGGCACTGCAAGCAATCGATCCGCATGGCAAGAAAAGCTCGCGAAGTTCGCCCGGCCAACCGCACCGCATCGGGCTTGCGATTGTCCGACTCGTCCATCGTGGCCGTCAGGAAGTTCACCTCGGGACTGTCGGTCCACGATCCACGAGCCACGAGTATCTTGCGCACGAGTTGGTCGTAAGCCACGTTCTCTTGGAAACGATCGGCTAGCCAATCGACGTACTTGCGCCTGCGGTAAATCAAAAACGGACCATTGCTTGTCCCGACCGTCGCACGCGCAAACCGCTCCGCAAAATGGTCTGCCCATCGGCGATCATCGAGCAAGTACTCGGTCCACCACGCTACACGCTGATCCTCTGGGATCTTTTCGAGCGAGCGATACTCTTCGAGCGAAAGCCCATTGCCTACCATCCCCAAACTGACCCGCCGGGCGACGGTATGCCAAGGTGCCTGCGGGGCAGGCCGATGGTCGTGGCTCGACCAAGCGTCCTGGAACTCTCGATCGACCTTGCGGGCTGCTTCGATAACCGACGCATCGAACTTCGATGCGATTTGCCCGGGCCGTTTCAAGAGCACCGGTCTGTGGGTCGTGGCACCGAAGATCCCCAGCAGGATAGCAAGCGCGGTGCCTAGAAAGACGATGCGTTTGAGCCAAACTGGCTTGCGATCAGCTCGCTTGGGAGAAGCTTCTGGGCTGGAATCGGGCTTGGTGCCGAGTGTGGTGATGGTGGACATGATCGAGCTATTCGTACTTGTCGGTCAAGAATTGCTTCAAATCTTTCCGAACACTATCTTTTCCGACAGATCGTTCGAACCATCCATCGATCCGTTTGGTGACCAAACTGTTGGCCTTGGCCGCTTCTTGATAGAACGGGCTGAGCGAAAAGTAGACCGCCCTGGCGGCTTGATCCACCGGCGAGGATTCACTGAGCGACAGATCGGAAATCGCGGCAGCGATCCCAAACGGGAGCTTGTCCCACGCATAGGTCTTGTTGCCACCTGCTTCCCGAATAATCAACTTTTCAGGGGTTGATTCCACGATGGCGACTTGGGTCGGGCCGACCTTCAGAGACGAAGCCCCCTTGGCTTTTTTCTTCGATTCTTCAATCGATTCGACGTAGATCTTGTAGAGCTGACCGGCTTGATCCAACCTAGCCGTTTGCTCTTTGCCTTGCTTGCTGACCGCTTTGTCGATCAATCCGGCCATCAATGGCTCAAACGCCTTGAGGTCTCCTTTAGCGAGCGCCTCTTTGGCCTGTGTCATGGCGGTCTTCCACGGAGCGGACTCGGCACTGGCCGCAGGCTCGGGATTAGGAGCAGGCTCAGGACTAGGAGCAGGCGTGGGATTGGCCGCAGGCTCGGGATTAGCAGGAGGCGTGGGCGACTTTTCTGGCATCGCTTCTGGCATCGCTTCGGGCATCGCTTCGGGCATCGCTTCGGGCATCGCTTCGGGCATCGTCGGCACTGCAGGGGCTGGCGAAGAGGTGTCGCGCTGGACGCTTGGGAGCTCCGGCAACTTTTGGTCCGAGTTGGGTTTGCTATTGCGTCCCTTTTTATTCGGAGCGATGACTAGGTCGGGGGCTTTGGGGGTTGCCGTTGGAGCAGAGTTGCCATCGGTGACGGCGTCGAGCTGCGCGTTATCGCGAGGTGCTTTCTTTTCCTGTTGGGCGACTTGGAGGCGATTCGAAACGAATCGGTAGGAGGCAAATCCCAGCAGACCTAAGGCCGAGAGGATCATGCCTCCGACGGCCAGCAGATTGCGTCGGCGGCGGCGTTTGCGGAGTTGGTCGACAAGGTCCACTGTCTTTGTGGCTGGTTCCGCCAAAGCGTCGTTCGGAGTGGCAGTGGCCTTTGAGGGCTTGCGATCGGCAGCGACGAGCCAAGCTGGAGCTTGTTCTTGCGCTTCCTCGGCTTGGAGCGACATGAGCATGAGCGAGGGGAACAACTCGGAGAGCTCTGCTCGGCGTTTGTCAGGGCTTAGGTACAACGGTGCCGAGGATCCGCTCTGAGCAGCCGTATAGGCCGGGTTGGCAACTGCCGAGCTGCTTGCCAACGGGGTCGTATAGGGTTGCATCGGATCGCCGGCGGGAAGCAGCTGGGCTGCATTGGGAGCGGCCGCTGGGGCGGCGAGAGCCGCAGCGGTTTTGGCGCTGGGCTTGGCCAAGCTCCTGATCGAGGGCGACGCGGTTGTGGTCTCAGGGTCTCCGAGGGATTTTTGCTTTTTCTGGGACTCGAAGAGTTTGGCGAGCTGGCTATCGTAAGCGGTCTTTTTGGACGGATCGAGCAAGATCGCTTGGGCTTGTCGCAGGAGCTTGTTAACCAGCTGCAAGGATGCTTGGGCCGTATTCGCTGAATCGGATTGTTCGCTTTTTAGGAGCGTGTCTCGGGCGGCTTGTAGGGCCGACTCGATCTTGGACCTATCGGAGCAGAAAGGCTCGAGCCCGATGATTTGGTAGTAGTCCAATTGCGTGAGTTTCAGTTGTCGCTGCAGGTGCTGCTGTATCGCAGAGAGAATCTCGTTCATATCGAGTTAGCTTTCCATATTGAATTCGCTGTCTTCGGCCAGTTCGCGTTGCAAGCGTTGGTCCAAGCGGCGCTGTTGGATGAGGATCAAGCGTCTGAGGAAGCTAACCCAGATCATCATCAGCAGCGGAGAACTGTAGCAAAAAAGGAGCAGGAACAGATGGGTCGATCTTTGATTATCCTGGGAGGCTTTCAAGGTCGGAATGCCGAACAATTCCCGAAAGCCGTTGGCCACGCTCGGGATTCTCACGGCGGTGGCTAGCAGTAGAGAAACCCCAGCAAATACCATCATCGAAACAAAGAGCATCCACAGGCTTATCTTGGGACTTGTCCGCTGTGTCGAAGATGTCGAAGCAAATGGGGATTGATCGGAACCGGGGCGATTGGCTGGCAAAATCTCTACCTCCTATCCACGAACTATTGCATTTTGCTGGCGGACCAAAGGGCCCCGCGAGGCGATTCAAGCGAAACGGGGCCAAACGGAGTTTAAGGGCGAAAAATCGGCCTTCCTAACAATATACTGTCGCCGGGAGTGGACAACGCGAAATACCGAACAGATAATGAAAGTTCTTAAGCGATTGATTTTTCTAGTCTTTCTTGCGATGGGGCCCTCCCATGAAGTATCGTCTTGCGTGCCTTGCGGTAGCGATTTTTAGTTCCGCATTGATCGGTTGTGGTTCCAAGAAAACCGAGGTTGCTTCGGCCGTTGCCGCGGCTTCGTCGGATAGCGGAGGTATGTCATCCGGACCGGCGGTTCGAGGAGCACCGGCACCACCCGCCGGGAGCACAGGCCAAGAATCCAGCGATTCACCGGCAAGCGGACCGGCATCAGGCGGCGGATCCTCAGGTGGGCCTCCAGCTTTAGAAGCCGCCGGAGCCGGTGGCGGCTCAGCAGCCCCAGCCGGTGCCCCATCCGGTGGCGGTTCGTCAGGTGGACCTCCAGCGTTGGAAGCTGCCGGAGCCGGGGGCGGTGATACAGGAGGTGCAACACCTGCTGGAGCCGGTTCAACAGGTGGCTCCTCGTCGGGCCCCATGTTGGGATTCGGAGCCCCAGGTAGCACCGGTGGCGGCGGTTCGATCGGAACGGGAGTCGGCGGCGGAAATCTCCTAGGGAGCACTGGCAACGAGTCCGAATCGGGTGGACCCGGAGTCGGATTCCCCGGCGGTGGCTTACCAGGGGGTGGCTTACCCGGATCAGGCGGACAAGGCAATTCGCAAAATCCTTCTTCTGCCCCATCGATCCCGGCCGTTGAATTGACTCTCGAAGACCGCTCGGTCTTGGCATTCCAAGCAGGCAATGCTCCCAGAGCTTACGCCCTGTACCAAGCTCACTGGCTGCATGTGCCCAACGACGAAACTCAGAACATGGCCGATAAGTATCGCTGGGACAAAAAGCGAATCGTACCACGCTCGGGCTATAGCTTTGCCGTGGGGCTGATCGTCAAAAAGACCCCACAAGTCAAGGAGCTAAAACCGATCGGAACTCCCCTCTCGGAACTCACAAGTCGTTCGAATGGATCCGCTGGGCCCTCTGGCGGTGCGGCCCCTCCAGGACTTGGGTTTGCCGGCGGTGGTGGCAGCGATGTGAGCGGCTCTGGAACCTCAGCCCCTGCGGGTGTTCGCAATTTGCCCGCCAAGGAGCTCAGTGACGCGGCAGGCAATTACGCTGCGGCTTTCGTCGAAGCCTTCAACAAAGCGCATAGCGATGGCAAGTGGTCCGAAGCATTTCGCGAGTACTCTCACGGCACGATATCTTTGCCCCCAAGCCTCTCGGGTCTCTCCGGTTTGCTCTCCGGTGGAGGTGGTGGCGGCCTGGGTGGTGGTCTGGGTGGAAGCAGATTTGGTGGTGGGTCCTTTGGTGGACCTGGTGGTCCTCCGACCGGAGGCGGACCTCCGGCAGGTTATAGCGGAGGCGGCGGTGCGGGCGGACCTCCAGCAGGTTACAGCGGTGGCGGAGGCGGCGGACCTCCAGCAGGTTACAGCGGCGGCGGAGGCGGCGGACCTCCTGCAGGTTACAGTGGCGGCGGCGGGGGCGGACCTCCAGCCGGTTATAGCGGTGGCGGCGGGGGCGGACCTCCTGCCGGGTACGGCGGCGGCGGGGGCGGAGCACCTGCCGGAGCACCAGCAGGTGCACCTGCTGGAAGCAAGCCAGGAAGCAAGTTTCTTCCTGCTCCCCAAGTTGGATTAGGTGCAGCCGGTGGTGGTGGACCAGGAGCAGGTGCCATGGGACTCCGAGGCGGTGCGCCAGGATCCCCCGGACCTGGAGCTGGACCTGGTTTCGGTGCGGCTGGCCCCGGTGCCGGATTGCAACTCGGTGGACCAGGTGCTCCGGGTGGACCAGGGGGAGGCTTTGCGGGATTCGGACAAGGCTCAGGTGGCGAGGGGGCTGGCAGCGGTCCATCCCTTTCGAATCTCCAGTCGCTAGTAAAGAACTTCAATGCCAAAGACATTCAATTGCCCAGCGGTTCGATCGCTCTTGGGTCGGGCTTGGTTTACATCGGAAGCTCCGAGAGCATTGCGGATTTGACCAAGCGAGCCAACGAACAGCATTATGATGGCCTGATCGTCTTTGAGGTCGATGCATCGATGATCATCGCCAATCGATCGATCAAAAACGATTGCCGTATCCGAGCGATCAATCTCAAGGCGGCCAAGGATGCCAAGGACAAGGCGTTCACATCGAGTTCGCTCAACAATCGCGAAATCGCTGCGGACAAAAACCCTGAAACCAAGATCGAAAACGCGGTCAACAGTTTCATGCAAAAACTCATGGACGCCTATGCCCTTGAGGACCTTCCAAATCTACCTGCCGAATCGGTCAAGAAAAAACGCTTGCCCGCGTTGGCCGCCGATACCAGCAGAACCGTGTTGGATCGACTCGCTGAAGTCCAACTCTACTTTTCCAAGGGTATCATCGATGAGACCCTCAAAGTAGACGCCTTCGGCGCGATCGCAGGACCCGACGGCCAAGTCCTAGCGACTGGTACCGACGATGAAAAACGTCCGATACTCGATAAGATCATCAAACGCGATTACGAGTAGCTCGGATAGATGATTGCCGTGGATCTTTCGCAGGATCCACGGCGCGATTGGAGTGGGATCTTTCGCAAGATCCGCGGCGTGATTGGAGTGTGATCTTTCGCAAGATCCACGGAGTGATTGGAGTGTGATCTTTCGCAAGATCCACTACGAGTTTTGAATTTAACCCGAGAGGATTTCCGTTCGATGAATCGCATTGTAATGAGCCCCTGGCACTGCTGTTTAATGTTGTTGTTGGTTGCAATCCAGTCGGCTTCAGCGCCTGCTCAAGACCTTTGGCTCAATCTTCCCGGTGCCGCTGGCAAAGCCGGCTCGGGCAAGAAAGTGGTTTTGATCTCTGGGGACGAAGAGTATCGCAGCGAAGAAGCATTGCCGATGCTTGCCAAAATCCTCTCCGAGCAACACGGTTTTCATTGCACCGTCCACTTTGCGATCCATCCTGAAACCAAGACCGTCGATCCGAACTACTCGAGCAACATCCCAGGGCTCGAGCAACTCGATGATGCGGACTTCATGGTGATGTTTTTGCGATTCCGAGCGTTGCCTCCCGAGCAGATGAAACACATCGATCAGTTCGTACGAGCCGGAAAACCTCTTCTAGCGATTCGGACAGCCACCCACCCGTTCAACTTCGGTGATGCAAACCACCCCTATGCCCACTGGTCCTGGAACAACGGAAAATGGCAAGGTGGATTTGGACAGCAAGTCGTCGGCGAGACGTGGGTGTCGCACCATGGCGTGCACAATGGCCAAGCCACACGCGGGGTGATCAATCCCAAGCATGCCGATGTTCCCATCCTGCGTGGAGTCTCGGATGTTTTTGGGCCGACCGATGTTTACGGCGTAGTCCACTTGCCCGCTGAGGCCCAAGTCGTGTTGTTCGGCCAGGTGCTCACGGGAATGAAGCCAACCGATCCGGCATTGGAGGGTGAGAAGAACAATCCCATGCAGCCTTTGGTATGGACCAAGGCCTATAAGATGCCTGAGGGGAACGGTCAGCCTGAGGGCAAAGAGGGCAAAGCGATTGGTTCGACGATCGGAGCAGCGGTCGATTTGCTCAGCGAAGACCTTAGGCGCCTGTTTGTCAATTCTGTTTTCTGGGGGGTCGGCCTCGAGGTACCTGCCAAGGCCTC
>CAILTZ010000682.1 GCA_903837255.1 uncultured Pirellula sp.
CAGCGATGCCGTCGATGGTGCTCTTGCGGGCCGATGCTTGGTCTTTGACCGTGTAGTAACGGATCAGAATGTGGGGGAGCGAGGCGGTGCCGCCAAAGAGGGCCAACATCAGCGAGATAAAGTCGAGCTTTGGGTACCACTGCTGCTGGCGGATCCCTTTGAAAGTCGGATGGTTTCCAGGTGCCATCAGCTCGGATCCTTGAACAACCCTAGGTGCGTATTCGACCACAGGTTTTCCATTCTCGGTGGTCTTGTTCGTGCTAGATAGCTCGACCTTGGTCCCCGAGAGTTCGGTCAAAAAGGAGATGGGTCCCAGGGGCCCTGTCGACGTTTTGCCATTTGACACTTCGAGGACTCGTCCGACGGGCTGCACATTCTTTTGGCCTTCCTTTAGGCCTAGAGGCACACTGTCGATGAGTTTGGTGCCGTCCTCGGCAAGAGTGATTCTCTGAGCAGTTGTACGAGCTTCACCCGGTGCGACTTGGATGCCGCGATTGAGAACGAGGATTGTCAAGATCAACGAGAAGAGGACCAGCAGGCCGCCTTTGAGAAACTGAACATAGGTGGTGCTGACCATGCCGGCCGTTACCACGATGATCACGACGATCGAGCCGACGAGCACGACCCCTTGCCAGTACTGCAATCCTAGGAGGGGTTTGACCAGTGCGCCTGCCCCGACCATCTGAGGGATCAGATACACGAGGCTCACGATCAGAGTGCTAAAGCCTGCTGCGGATCGGATTCCCGACGATTGAAACTTGCTGGCAAGCGCGTCTGCAAAGGTGTATTTGCCGAGCCTCTTGAGGGGTTCGGCGATCACAAGCAATGCTACGAGCCAACCGGCAAGGAACCCGATCGAGTAGAGGAATCCATCGAATCCGTAGAAGGCGACCATGCCGCAGATGCCCAGGAACGATGCAGCGGACAGATAGTCTCCTGCGAACGCAATGCCGTTGACGAACCAGGGGATTTCCCCCCCGGCCGCAAAGTACCCTGCGCTCGACTTGGCCTTCGATCCGAGATAAAAACTCAGCGCGACGGTCCCGACGACCATCAGCAAAAAGACGACGACAGCAATGCTGCTAGGTGTGTAAATCATGAGCGAGTGCGACTCAAAAGGCCGTAGAGCATGGCAACGAACAACGACAGGAAGATCAATCCAACACCGCACGCGACCGTCAGAGGGATCCCGGCGACTTTGGTTTGAGTAATCCAATCGTAGGCAAAGGTACAAAGTCCGATAAAGCCCGCGTAGGCGATCGTAAAGAGGACCAGCAGCGTCACTCCGATCCGCTGGCGCCTGACGATGATGTGGTCGGCTTCGTGGTCGGTGATGTTGGCCGAATGATGCATAGGATAATGGGGGAGGATTGGGATGATCCGGCGCGATGGGTGGGAGGTGATAGCTTAATCAATTCCCTGTCGGATGGCACCCTGGAGCGGCATCAAAGGATCGAAGTTTACCTTCGAGAGTCGGGATGATCCGGCAGGCGTTCGAGCCGTAGATCTTTTTGAGGATGTCCGGGGAGAGTCCGATTCCATAGATTCGCCAATCCCCTTGAGGCGGCGGAGACTTTTCCGAGTAATGAAAGTATTCGTCGTTGGTTTCCAGGAATCGCCAATAGATGAGCAAGCGTTCCTGAGGAAACGGACCGTCGGTGCCGAACAAGATCCGATCCTGATACTTTTCGAAGAAGTTTTTGGCCGTATAGGGTTGGCGCCCGAGTTCGTTGATACGGGAAGAGAACTCGACAAAAAGATTGTCGTAGCGATCGAGCCACTGGCCAAGCTCGTCGAGATTCTCAGCGTCGTTGCCAAAGTGGGCCGCAATGAACTTGGTCTTCGGATGCTTGGCGATGACCCGGTTGCGAGCTTGGTGGAGCGACTCGCGACTGGGAAACTCCGGACCGCTAAAGGCCCACTCGGGACGAGCTTGAAGCTCGACGATCCGTTCGTTGTTGTCGTCGGAGGGTCGGAAAAAGGCGCTCGGGTCGGCGGTGTGCATCAGAACAGGTATTCCGAGCTCGGAGCAGGTTTCCCAAATAGGATCCCAGCGAGGGTCGTCGATTTGGATCAAGGTTCCGTCGGCGTTTCTCCATCGCAGCCCAAAGTCTTTGAAAAACTTCAGCCCGCAAATCTGCCCCTTTTTAAACTCTGCTCGCAGCGTCTCCACCGTGTCGAAAACAAAGGAGGGCTGATTGCAAGCCCAGGTCGCTGGATCATCCGCTTTTCCCCTGCCACGAAAGTCGATGTTGGCAAAGATCACAAAGCGGTCCGGATACTTGGTCCACAGGAATGCTGTATGGCTTTCGAGCTGGGAACCGAGCTGTCCGTCGAGCGAGATGCTCACCGCGATGCGGTTGCGATCCATCATCTGGACATAGCGATCGAGCAGCTCCGGATCGTGCTTGCCCTTGATGAAGAAATGGGTGTGCACATCGACCACTGGAAACGATGCTCGCTCGATGCGAGACTCTCTGACAACCAAACTTGGTACCCGCTCGGCAGAGCTGCTTTGAGCGATCGATTCGCAAGGCGCGAGTGCGAACGCGATGCAGGCGATGCACACCAAGAGCGGTCGACATTCGATAGTGTGTCTGAGCATCATCGGGCCATTTCCTCCAGGAGTGATCCTAGTCCGCTGCGGTAGTCTGGGAAACGAAATTGGATCGAGTAATCATCCATGAGCCTGCGGTTGCTAACCCGTTTATTGCCTTGGTTGCGACGACGAGCACTCGCCGGATCGCAGTAAGCCGGAGCGCAGTAACAGGGTTCAGGCCAGCGCATGCTCTGGGCCAGAAAGGAATAATAGTCTTTGCGCTGGACGCTACTGCCGTCGCTGACGCAGTAGAGTCGGTGCCTCAAGGGGCCTTGCGCGACGGCCTGGATGATGCTCGCAAGGTCCTCGACATGGATGAGATTCAGGTAGCTTTCTGGGTCGACTTGCATCGGCTGTCCATCTCGAATCGGTTGGATGTTTGGGATGCGACCCGGGCCATAGATTCCTGCAGGCCTGAGGACTACGTGTTCGAGTCCAGAGTGTTCGAGCCATCGCTCGGCCTCGAGGGCATTGATCGAGCCGGGGCGAGTGGGCCCGACGGCTGACGATTCATCGACCCATAGGTCCGTATCGCTGTGAGGATCAGGATCCGCAAAAACTCCCGTGGTCGAAAGATAGATCCAACGGGCCTGCCCAGTGCGGGTGTTTTCAGACAGAGCGTTGGCAAGCTTTTGGAGTCCGGGCGTGTGTGCCGCGGCAGCATGGGAAACGGCGATCAGGACCGTGCTCAGAGAGGATTCCCCCAAGGTGTCGCTGGGGGGTTGGTGATCCTCGAGCGCTTCGAGCCAATTCCAAACGATCGGTTCGAGCCCGAGTTTTTCTAATTCTCCGGCGCGATGGCTCGTTCGAGTGACAGCCAGAACTCGATCGCCGTTGGATCGCCAAATGCGGGCAATTCGCTCTCCAACGTATCCGCATCCAAGAATTAGGTGGGTTTTGCGATCCGAAGGGCGATCTGGCGGGTTAGACAGTTGGGACATGGATTATCCTTCCGAATCGTTACGAACGGACCTGCAAGGGTGATTCTTGACTTTCCGGAGTGAACTTTCTCAAGTTCTACGGGGTAAAGGGTTTTATTTTGAGCTCAGATAACGAATAATCGGGACTATGATACCGCGCGGGCATACTGCGCAGTGCGTAGGGCATACTGGGTTTCGGGCATACTGGGTTTACGACATACTGGGCTTAGGGGGATTTAAATGCTTCAACCGGCCAGCGACAACGGCTGCGAAAAAAGTTCGATCCGATTGCAAACGGTTGGATTCTTGGCATTGTTTTGCTTGAGCTCTGCGATCTGTTGCATTCGAGCAACCGCCCAGGACGTTTTGCCGGAAGCTCCATTGAAATCGAAAGTAGCAGCCCCAAGCGATTCGGGTGTCGGTGGCGAGCCCAAAGGGATAACATTTGTCTCGCTCGATCCGACCTTGGACCGACTGTTTCTGGGCGAGGATCCCAAGAGCTTAGCGGACCTCAAGTCGCTGCAGACGCAGCAGTCGAAGGTCGCTGCAAAGATCCATCAGGTCACCGTCAATCTTCAGCACGGTAGCACGCAAGGCAGCGGTGTGCTGATCAACGAGGACGGATACATTCTGACCGCAGCGCACGTGGCCGGTAAGCCCAAACAGAAGATGTGGGTGGTGCTTCACGATGGGCGCAGAGTCGAAGCAGTCAGCATGGGTGTCAATCGCGACACCGATGCGGGCTTGGTCCGCATCTTGAAAAACCGCGATCAGAACAATCAACCTTGGCCCCACGCGACTCTGCCTGCGGTTGGCGAACGTGTCAAAACAGGCCAATGGTGCATCGCCGGTGGGCATCCTGGGGGCTGGATGTCGGATCGACCAGCGGTCATCCGCGTCGGGCGTATCCTTCGTGTAACCGACTCGACGATTGTCAGCGACTGCTCGCTGATCGGTGGCGACAGCGGTGGTCCGCTTTTTGATCTCCAAGGCAAACTCATTGGGATCCATAGCCGCATCGGCATCGATGTCGATGACAACATGCATGTTCCGATGACTGTTTATATGGATTCATGGGACCGGTTAGCCAACAGCGAAGCCTGGGGGGTGTTGCCAGGCTTTAGACCGATCATCGGTGTAACGGCCGATCGCCAATCAGACACCAAGAGCGAGTGCGTCATTGGAACAGTTGCTCCGCGCGGGCCGGCTGCCAAGGCAGGGATCATGCCTGGAGACCGAATCGTTCGGTTCAATAGTGCGGAGATCACCAGCTTTGACAGACTCAAAGAGGAAGTCGACGCGATGGTTCCTGGCGAACGCGTCAGCATCGAAGTATTGCGAGATGGCCAGAAAGTGAATTTGAAGTTGATCATCGGAGTCTCGGACGAGCCCTAAGGCATGCGAAAGATGGCATCATGAAGTATGGGATCGATAAGTTATTGTTGCTGACGTGTTTCTCGCTCTGGGGTGGGATGCTCACCGAACGGACCTTTCGCCAGCGCGATCCCCGATGTCTCGATGGATCCTGCAATCCGACCTCACCGGTCTTGAAGCTTCCCACGAGCCTCGACACCGATCCTCGCAGCAGAAGCTTCGAGTCCCTTGAGGACTCCAACTTCGATGAGCTTGATGCTGAGCCCAAAACTTCGGATGAGCCCAAAACTTCGGATGAGTTCGGGGGTTATCCAATCCAGCCATCCAAGGACTCCAATCCTCGGCGACTCGTCCAGCAAGAGACGCGGCAGCAAGGAGCACAGGGCCGTGGACGCGAGAATCGTTTTTCCAGCAGTCGAGCCCATCAGCGCAGTCAGTACGCCACGCTTCGAGCTTTTCGAGAGGCGATCGGCGATCATTGGAAATCCACCGTCCAGATCTTCGGGGAGAATCGGCAATTGGCCCTCGGTGCGATCGCCCGGGCCGATGGTTGGATCGTGACGAAGTCCTCGGAGATTCCCGATCAATCCATCGAAATCCGTTTGCACGATGGCACCAAACTTTCTGGTTTAGTGAAAATTCGCCGACCGGAGTTAGATTTGGCTATGATCAAAATCGATCGCGAAGGCTTGCCTGCAATCCTATGGGATACCCAGGCCGTCGTTCCCTTGGGAGGTTGGGTTGCAAGTGCCGACTCCAGGTCGCTGCCATTGGCTCTGGGTGTTGTCAGCGTCGAGAAGAGAAACATTCAACAGCAGCGTGCTCTGCTCGGGATCCAACTCTCGTCGGTCCATCAAGGTCCGTTGGTCGATAATGTCGTCGTGGGCAGTGGTGCGGATCAGGCAGGGATTCGCCAAGGAGACATCATCGTCAAGATCGAGGGCAAAGAGGTCGAGACCCGCCAAGCGGTCCTCAATCTGCTGATGACCTTGCAAGCTGGCAAAAAGATCACCATCGATGTGAATCGAGACAGCAAAGCCATCTCCTTCGAAGCCCAGATGATGGATTTGACCAACGTCATGCTCGACCCCACGGAGCTTGAGGTCAACGGCCGTATCTCGGCCCGTTCGACAGGTTTTCGCGAAGTCGTCGAGCACGATAGCGTACTGGAACCTCAGCACTGCGGCGGACCGATCGTCGACGTCGACGGAAACGTAGTAGGTTTAAACATCGCCAGGGCTGGTCGGGTCAGTTGCTATGCACTGCGGGCCAAAACCGTTTCCAATGCCATCGACGAGATGCTCCAAAACGCCTCAAAGACCCAAGAACCCATCGTTTCCACCGAAAAAGCACCCAGCGAAAAAGCAACCAGCGATGTGATCCCAGCGAGCGTACAGAACCCTGAAGCTTCGGTAGAGGTTGGAAGTGGTTTGAAGATTGATGCGCTCAAGCCCCCGACCAATCAATCTCCGACCAAGCAATCTCCGTGAACCGCTAATGAACACTAATAACCGCTCATAAAGAACACGGACCCTGGTCTCCGGTTTTCTATGCCACCGGTTTTCTATGCCACCGGTTTTCTATGCCACCGGTTTTCTATGCCACCGGTTTTCCATCAGCGTTCCCATCAGCGTCGATTAGCGGTCCGGTTTGGCAGCGGTCCGGTCGATCAGCGGTCCGCTTTGGCTGCATTATTTTGCATTTGTTCGAGCAACGTACGGAGTTGTTCTTTAAGCAACGGATCGTCTGATTGTTGGATCATTTGCTCAAGTTGTTGCTTCATCATTTGTTGGGCTTCAGGACCGGTAAAGGCTCCGGCTGCGGCTTTGGATCCCCCGGCTTGGACGTTGGCATTATTGGGTTCCGAAGCATACTTGCGAACCCAGTCAAAGGCCGACGGATGTTTCTTTCGAAGTTCTTTGCGTGAGTCGGCTTGGTACTCGGACTTCTTTTCCTTGCCTCGCACTTTTTCTTTGAGGGTGACTTTGATTCCGATATCCTCAGATTCCTCGATCAGGACATCTTGCTTACCGTTTCTCACGCGGGTCGTAGAAACAATATGGCCATCTCGATCTTCGAACGACTTTTCTACGATGAAGCCGTTGACGTTCGTGACCGACTTGCTCATCCCGGTTCGGAACCCGTTCTTGGCACTCGATGGGTACTCGGTCGAGTTCTCTTCTCCTGGAGATTTCTGTTCTTTAGGAGTCTGGTTGCCGGAGGAAAAGCTCGAGGAGGAGCCGAAGCTGAAGCTGAACGACTGCTGAGCTTGGGCTTGGCTAACGCTCGAGGCTAGTGCAACACAGGACATCGCCAAGCACGAAGACACTCCAAAGCGACAATACTCTTGAAGAATTCGCAACATCATTTTTTTATACCTCTGAAAACATGAGCGTTCGCCGGTAAGCATTTGGCCGATTTTACGTGACAACCTTCACAAGTCAACATTACCCTTTTTTCATCCCAGCCGATCATGCGTGGATCGCTTGAGTGTCACCATCGTCGCAAGATGCTTCTTACCAAAGACGAAACGGCCATCAAAGTGGCTCTGGGCATCTGATGATTTCGACCATGAGCGAGACAATTGAGCCACGAAATCTCCAGCAAACAACTCCTCCCCTACGGGCTTCAGATCGTCTGAAGGACTCCATTGAATCGTGCACTCGGAAAAGTCCAGCCACTCGTTGGCCAGGCTATACCAAGCCTTGAAGACGCTTTCCTTTGCAGAGAATAAAAGCCGATCCCAATGCAATCGAGATCCTCCTCGTGTGCGAATCTCCGTTCGCTCCTGCGGTGAAGAGATGACATCGAGCACTCCCTCGCATAGCGGAAGGTTTTCCTCGGCATCGATACCGATCGAAGAGAGGTCCACCGACCTAGCCACAACCGCGGCACAGTAGCCAGAGCAGTGCGTGATACTTCCGGCGATCCCCATAGGCCAAATGGGTTCTCGCTGGGGACCGATCCGGACCGGGCATGGGGGAATCCCCAGCTTGCGAAACGCTTTTCTTGCGCACGCCCTCCCCGTGGTGAACTCCCTGAGTCTTTTGTCGACGACCACTCCAAGGCATTCCCTTTCCTCCGGGAAAAGCTCGTCATCGCAGAACTCATATCGAACATCGATGGCGGCACATTCAGGTGCGATGGTTTCAAGCATGATCGTTGGTCGCCAATCCTTCGACCGACTCCCTGATGACTTTGCCAATACAATCGATCTGAGCCGAATGGAGAATGGTTTCGTGATCACCTGGAACGGAATGCACATCCACGTCGGTTGCAATTCCCGACCAGCCTAGATCAGGCGATAAACTATTCAAAAGTGGTCGTGTCACCGCTCGGAAAAGTGTCACCCTACCACGGTAATTCTTAGGTTTATATTCATTAAAACTTTGAAAGAGACAACCAAGAACCTTGCGGCGATGGTCGTGCGATTTCTTCGTTCCAAACTCATCCTCGAAGGTGTATTTGGTTTTCCCACGGGCCAGGAGAGATCGACCGAGGTAACCGAGTTTGCGGTTCGCCCGACTCAAGGTATTTCGGAAGTTTCCGGGGCCACAACTTGCCGCAATCCAACGAGGAAGATTGATCGATACGCGAGCTAGATGAACTGCGACCGAACCAAGTTGCCGATAAGAAAGGTCGGGTTCGATGCCGGTATCGATCACCCCGCAAAAATCAACTGCTTGACCTTGCTCCTCGAGCTGCCTTGCGATTTCAAAGCTTAGAATCCCACCATAGGAATAGCCGAGCACTCTGTAAGGGCCCTGTGGCTGATACGCTCGAAGGATCCTTACATACTCGCTAGCCATGCGACCAAAGTCGGCATAAGTCTCAAGAAATCTGGGGTCCAAATTGGGCTGTAGCCCAACGACATTGTATCGGTGCTCAATGCGATCGACCAACTCTTTCGAATACAGCAATTCACCGTTCAATCCCGGCATGACAACAAGGGGAGGTCCCTCCTTGCAATCCGACAGTTGGACGATTCGAGCAATCGGCTGGTCGTTTGGCGATTCATGAATCATCTGGGCAATTTGCGAGATGGTTCCTTGCTGGAAGAGGATGGACAGAGGAAGCTTCTGCCCAAGGCGTTTATTGATTTCGGAAAATAGCCGCACGGCCAGTAGCGAATGTCCGCCCAGGGCAAAGAAGTTGTCGTGGATCCCGATGCGCTCGATGCCCAGGACCTCCGACCAGATCTGAGTCAACTGCTCTTCGATCCCGTTACGTGCAG
>CAILTZ010000683.1 GCA_903837255.1 uncultured Pirellula sp.
CCTCGGAAGGCAGGTTTTTTCCAAGCTTTGTCGACAGTCGTCGCCCTCCCCAAAGGTACGACCGGAAAAGTGGTTCGAAGACAAGCGGTGGAAATGCTGGAAACATGGATTGCAAAATTGAGGGTTTCAATCAAAGCTGGTTAGAATTCTAGGTTAGTCGGTCTGAGCATTCTAGTCGCGTTTTTCCGCAAGAGAGGGGATCCGCACCCAATGAAAGGTGACGATCTTTTTGAAAAAAGTTCGATGACATTCGGAGAGCATCTCGATGAACTCCGCATCGCACTCATGAAAGCCTCAGTTTGGCTAGGCGCGGGCATGCTTATCGGGCTCTTGTTGGCAACCCAAGTGGTTTCTTACATGCAAGGCCCTCTGGAAAAATCTCTCGAGAACTTCTACAAGAAACGCTCGATCAAAGAGATGGCTGACGCTTCCGGTACGCCAGTCTCCGAAGATCTACAGGCTTGGATGAAACGCAATCGGGTTGTCAGCCAATACGTCTGGATCGACCCTCAGAGAATCCTTGCCAAGGAGAGTCTCGGCCAAGACGGTTTGCAAGCTGACTACATGGAGAATGCAGACACCGAAGGTTTGCCCGATCCATCGAAAATGATGAAGATCCGGATGTTCGTCGGCGTCAAAGCGAGCACCGAGGCACTTGGCCTGCAGGAACCCTTCATGATTTGGCTCAAGGCTGCTTTTGTCGTGGCCATGGTGGTGGCAAGCCCAGGGATCTTTTACCACCTATGGCAATTCATCGCCGCCGGGCTCTATCCACACGAACGACGCTATGTTTATTTCTTCCTGCCGACGAGCCTGATTCTATTCTGGTCCGGAGCTTGTTTGGCGTTCTTTGTCATCTTTCAATTGGTCATCGACTTTTTGTTGGATTTCAATGCGAGCATGAATATCGGGGCGTCTCCAAGACTCACCGACTATATGTCCTTTGCTCTGTTTTTACCCCTTGGCTTTGGCATCGCCTTCCAATTGCCTTTGGCAATGCTCGTCCTGGAACGCTTGGGGATTTTATCTGTCGAAACGTACGTGAGCCAATGGAGGATCGCTGTGCTTGCCATCGCCTTTATCTCCATGATTCTAACCCCTGCGGATATGGCTAGTATGATTGGGATGGGCGTCCCCTTGGTCGGTCTGTACTTTCTAGGTGTGGCCATGTGCAAGTACTTGCCACGTGCCGCCATGCAGACCCCAACCGTCGGCGAGCCGCGATAGAGTCGATGCGCGATGAACACCAACGACAACCCTAAGTTGTATCGGGAGTTTCCCCTCTCGGTTCGTATCGCTCAGCGATCGTGGTTGACGGCCCTGGCCATCCCGGTGTTGTCGATGCGCATCCTGGCCAAGATAAAGATCCCTTGGGTCCTCCAAACCATCTTTGGCGTAACAGGGCTCGTGGCACTCGTCGGGTTTGTCGCCACCTGCTGGGTCATAGTGCGCTACCCATACATCGGATTGGTCGATGCGGCCGACGGAGATCTGTATGCAAAGTACATCGAGAAGATCTCGCTATTTATTAAAAAGCTCGTAGGCCTCTGCGTGGCCATCATACTGGGCGTCGCCCTTTATTCACCGATGCGAGATGGCAATATCAATGGGCTGGAACTGCTGTGGCTCCTCTACGGTGCTTGCACCATGGTTTTTCTACTCTTTGTACTGATCAAATTCAACCGCTTCGACCATCCAACCGTCGCGACTCTCCTGCGATGCACGATGGGACTTGGCATCCTCTTGTTCCCACTATTTTTGCCGGCACTGATCGTCGGATCCCAGCGAGCTAAACGGCTTTTGGGGCAGGCCCAAGACCAACTTACCAGTTGAAATCAAATCGCATCGCAAGCAGATCCGAGACGGTCGGCCCATAAAGCGTCTGGGCACTGGTGACCGGATGGATCCATTCGAACATCCAGCGAGTCCGATCACTCCAGTACCAGTTGAAACCCACGGTCAGGTCGTTGTACTGCCCGGCGCCGAGTTGGTTCATATCCAGATGCGACCAACGCGACTTTAGCTCCACGGCTCCAGGCTGAAACTCCCCTTTTTTGCAACGGAAGTTCCTGAAAGGTGCATTGCGCCCAAACTGTGCTCCATGCTGTCCAAAGCGATCGAATCTGCGGCTCTCGCCGGTGACAAACCAACTGGTGTGAAGATACGCCCCACTCAAACTAGGGTTGTCTCCATTTAACATCTGAACCGTCCCAAGAAAGGCTTCGGATTGAACCGCAAATCGGCCTAGCACGATCGCACCTTCGACATTTCCTGAGGTGTAAGTGTCGGCTTTGAGCAACCCGGAGTCGATGAGCCTGGGACCCTCGGAGACTTGTGGCCGCGTTCGAATTCTTATCCGATCATCGCTATCGTCAGTGAATAGAACCCCAAAGCCCGTGTGGATCAACCGACGGGATTTGGGCTGGTCGTTATCATAGGGTAGCCAGGTGACCCGTCCGCTGACGCGATAACCTTGGTTGTCGTCCAAACGTTTTTTGACCCCCTCGCTGATGCTGTCAAAGAAACAGCCTGTGGTCCAGGTCAATCGCTCATCCTGCGAACAATTGTAAAAAGCGAATCCCACTTCTCGGTCAGCGGCAAAGACCGTTTGCGTTGGAATCGATCGCTCGAGAAATATATTCTGTGTGTCGTTGGTGACTTGTTCGAGGCTATAGGGAACAAAAAAGTTGCCGATTCGCAACCGCCCCAGATAAGGGATCTCGTTCATGCTGAAATAAGCATCCTTGACCTGAGGCGTCAAATTCGTATCGGCGGGGTTGTCCCCAAAGGGCTCTGGTTCGAGGGTCATTTGAAGACGAAAATCGCAATTCTCATAGCCTGTTCCATCAGCGACCAGCCTCAAGCGTCGAAAATTGAAGTAGTTGTAGGTGCTAGGGATCGAGTCCGAGGCGTTTGCCCAAAGCACGTAATCCATCTGCACGTGGCCACCGAGCTTGACATTCCATTTTTCTGGATCCGTCTTTGGCGCTGGCGAGTCGGCCAACGCCTTCTTCGGACCCTGCGTTTCTTTGACCGTCAGCTCACTCGACGGTCCTTGCGTTTTCGAAGCGTCGGTACCACTCGGGCTATCCGGGACCACACTATTGGGGGCGGAGCTAGCCGTGGCGGGGCTATCGGGGACTTGCCCCAAGCCACTTGCGGAGGCTCCGAGAATGATGCCAAGGACGATAGCCGCCGGCGATAAAGACTTGCCCCAGGCTCTCGCTCGATACGCTCGTCGCTTGTCCAAAGGCCTAGCTAGCATTCGATCTTGGTAACATTCTGGGACGAGGCTGGAATCTTGACGGAAAAACGTATTGGAACGTTCTTCGTCAGCCCGCAAGGTCCGCCCAAACCCTAAACTCACGCAGCCTGAAAAAACACCCAAAAGACTCAGATTTCTTTGCCACAGCGGATGGAGTGTTTTGGCCTAGCGTAAGTTGCGTAAACGTTTGCGTTCGGTGGGTTGGAAATCAGAGTGCCTAATCCGAACAAATCGGCATGAACTAGTCGAACTCTTCGACAGTTTGCATTTGTAAGTTATCAAAGCCTGCGGCCCTTGCCGCGTCCATGCATGCAACGACTGCTCCGTGGATGCTCATCATGTGGGCCTGGATGATCACTCGCGGAGTGACTTCTCCATAGTGAGACTTGAGTTCGTGCAGAGCGAGAATCAAATCCTGTTTGTTGGATGCTTCTTGGTTACCCACCTCGTTTGAGACGATGGTATAAGCGTTGTATTCATCGATTTGAACGTAGAAACTTTCGATCTGATCTTTCTCTCGCTGAACAGCGCTGCGAGAGGACTTTTCCTCTTCCTGAGCGCTGGTCGGGATCGCCTTTTGGATGCTGAACGAAGCGGTGAGCATAAAAAAGATCAGCAACAGGAACGCGACGTCGACCATCGGAGTGATGTCCCACTCGAGGTCCTCCTCGCCTTCCTCGTGCTCATGACCGCGATGCCTCCTCGAAGCCCCCTTGCTGTGAGCAGTCTCCGATTCGTCGGTGTCGCTGAGCGATTCATCCGATTCTCCCACGGCAGCCAGACTGCTAGCTCGCGTTACCTTGAACTCGAAACTGCAGCTTGGGCACCGGATGTTTCTATCGTCAAATCGGTCCGGAACCACGAGTTTGCGATTGCAAGATGTGCAACTGGTATGGAAGCTCAAAAGCCAATCTCCTAGGAAACCATCAGTGTTCCACTGCGACGAGTATCTTTTGCTCGGGATCTAAAACACTCCCAATCGCGTTTTGGATCCGTACAATCTGAGAGGTCAGCACGTTGGGCTCGGCTTGAATCAGCACAAACTTCTTTTCCATGTACTGAAGCCCGTTGGCGACGTGCTCGGCGATCTCGCCAGATTGCTGTTCACTATCTGACGAGAACTTTTTGCCCGTTGGAGTTGATACGTCCACCGAATCGTTGCTGCCGTTTTTCACCACCAAGACGATCGCATCATGCATCGAGGTCAACTCACCGTACTTGGCTTTAGGGAGCCGCGCGTTGGCGCCCGGTGCCATCTTTGCTGAGACCATGAAAAAGATCAGCAGCAAAAGCACAACATCGATCATCGGAGTGATGTCGAATTCCTCGTCGAAGTTTTTTTTCTTAGGAGCTTTTTTGGTGCGAATCACGATCGGACGTGGAGTTTGCGTTTGGGAACTGCGGCCTTGAAACTATCGAAGAAGCGATTCATCCCGAAAACCACCAGCTCTTCGAGTTCTCGGATCTTGTTGTTGATCGATGCCATGTTGACCAACAAAGTCACCGTGATGAGCAGTCCGATCAGGGTGTGTTCGAGCGCCATACGAATGTCGGCCAAAAGCTGCTTGGTCGGCTCCTCAGCGGTCGCGTTCTCCAACGTCGAGAACGCACCCATCATCCCGGCCACCGTACCGATAAGTCCAAGCATCGGTGCTGCCTTGATAATCGTCGAAATCCAGGAGAGCTTTGAGTTTAAGTGCGCCATGACGTCGAACTGAAAACGGTCCATGACCCAAGACTCGAGCTTCTCGGGTTCAATATCCCGATTCTCCAGTGCCAAAAGGACCATCATCGGAACCGCCCGCTTGTCCCCCTGACACAACTGC
>CAILTZ010000684.1 GCA_903837255.1 uncultured Pirellula sp.
GCCCCCGAGGAGCATGGGTCGTTTGCGCACGTAGTGATTGAGGGTGTTCCAAATCTTTTTTGTACAAATTCCCCCCTAAACTAAAGACCGTTGCTACTCGATCCGCCTGAATCGATACGATCGTCTTTTTCAAGGAACGTGGAACTTGCGTCATTGGGTTGAGCTATCGGTCCCGCCCTGGGATACCTTTCGAGTACGAGTAAGAGTACGAGTAAAGACCGTTGCTGCGGACTGAGTAGCGGTTACCTACTAAACCTCCTGAATAACCCTGTTTTTGTTAGGGATACTGGGGTTGAGGTACCGCTTGGGAAATCGTTACACTCATTGGCTATGACTCGCATCGATCGTTATTTGATCGTACTTTTTGTCCGTGTATTCCTGGTTTGCTTCGTGACGCTAGCCGGGCTGCTGATCATTGCGCAGATCTTTACGAATCTCGACGAACTGATCGAGTATGGGCGGATCCGCGGCAGTCTGCCCCTGGCCCTAGCCGAGTACTTTGGGCCAGTCCTGCTGACGATCTTTGATCGGACTTGTGGGCTGACGGCGTTGCTATCGATGTTGTTCGTGGTTGCGTGGCTTTATCGAACGAACGAATGGACAGCCATGCTGGCAGCTGGGATTAGCAAGGCCCGAGTGATTCGGCCTCTGCTTGTCGTGTGCTTGATCGCATTCGGTGGGTCTGCGATAACTCGCGAGTTGTGGATCCCCAAGTACAGTCACATCCTAACGCGCAATCCACAGGATTTACAAGGAACAGAGCGCGTCTTGCCCATTCGTCCCACCGAGGACGGTGAGTATGGCCTGCTGATCGCTGGTAAAAGTATAGCGAGCCAATCGCAGTCGATTCGGAGTCCTGTTTTTGTGATCTTTGGACCAGCATCCTCTCTGGTGGGACAGATCCAAGCCGAAACGGCTACCTATCAAACGGCTTCCGAGGATCGTCCGGCAGGATACCTACTTTCAGGACTTGGAAACGCCAAGTTTCTAACTCAGCCCTCCGTGGTGGTCGATGGGGTGGATTATCTACGGCTCCCATCAGATACAGCTTGGTTGAGCCCCGATCAGTGCTTTGTCCCAAGCAGCATCGAATTCGACATGCTTCGAGGGAGCTCGGCGAAACAGTTTGCTTCAACGGCAGATCTAGTTTGGCGAGCGCGGAACCAAGGAGATTACTATGGAGACGACTTGCAGCTTCTGATCCATCAGCGATTCCTGCAACCGTTTTCCGATGTGACACAACTGCTTTTGGGACTGCCGTTTGTACTGACGAGCCGCAGGCGAAACATTGTCCAGTTAACGATCGCTTGTATGGCTACCTACGGCCTTTTCTTCGGCTTTTCGACGGTCCTCTCGATGCTTTCTGGATCGAGCTATTTGCTAACGCCAGCGGTGGCGATCTGGACCCCTCTGATCGTCTTTGCCCCTTATGCCTACGCGAGAACGCGTCAGGCATTGATGGAATAGATCTTCTCAGGTGGATCGTCAGTGGATCATACGTCGCACAAGAGGACAGCCTCTTTGAGACCTTGGTAAGCGTCTCTGGTGGGAATGAATTCTTGGCCGACGTATCCCTGGTAACCGAGCTTATAAAGTTTGCGCATGATTGGTGGGAAGTTGATTTCCTGCTCATCATCCAGTTCGTTTCTACCTGGGTTTCCTGCGACGTGAACATGGCCGATGATATCGATATGTTCATCGAGTCGTCTCATGAGATCCCCGTGCATGATCTGAACGTGGTAGACATCAAAGAGCATTTTGACCCGTGGGCTCTCTACGTTTCTGATGATCTGTGCAACTAGATCGATATCGTCCCCTTGGTAACCCGGATGGCCTTTCATGGGGTGAGATCCATCGCGAGTGTTCAGGTGTTCCAAGCATATCGTCACCTTGGATCGCTCGGCCAAACCCGCCAATTGTTTGAGCCCTTGGACGCAGTTTTCAATGCATTCATCGCGAGAGATCTCGCCGCTGGTGGGGTCTTCGGCGTCTCGCCATTTGTAACCGGTAAAAGCGATCACATTTGGGAATCCCGCTGCTGCGGTATCCTGTATGGCTTTGGTCATGCATTCGATGACCTGACCATGATAGGCCTTATTATTGAGCCCCTTGACGAATGGGGCGCCGGGCATTCCGTTGGGAGCAAGGACGCAGGAAATGCCGTGCTTCTTGAGAGTTCCCCAATCCTCGAAGGGGACGATTTCAACCGCATCGCAACCGAGTTCGCGGGTAACTTCGCACAGACGGTCGATCGACCAAAGGTCGCCGCAAGCTTGATAACACCAGCCGACGATCGATTGACGAATATTTTTCTTTAGTGACAGCATCGCATTTCCGAGGGGGGTAAAATGGAAAGGACAAACGGGGCGATTTTCATCGGCATCATTATTCACACTGCCGATGAATTCGCTAGGACCAGATCGATCGATGAGGCGAACGAGGCTCAAACATGCTTACCATTCTAGGCTCGGAACGTGGGATGGGACCGGCTCCCAACCGCCGCAGAATCCTACAGGCGGGCTGTACGGGCTTGTTCTCGATCGGTTTGCCGAACGTTTTGCGACTCGAAGCCCTGGCAAATCCAAAGCAAAATCTTGTTCCAAAGTGCAAATCGGTGATCCTGCTGTTTCTCTTTGGAGGACCTAGCCAGCTGGAAACCTTTGACATGAAGCCCGATGCTCCCGAGAAAATTCGGGGGCCCTATCGCCCGATCTCTTCGCGAAACCCAGACTTGAGAATCTGCGAACACCTACCTCGCATGGCCGAACTAGCCGACAAGTACGCCGTCATACGAACCATGAGCCATTCGTTCAACGACCATAGTGGCGGCGCGCATTATCTGCAAACAGGGAAACGATGGCATGTTCCCATCGGTGGTGGATTTGCTCCCACACCACGCGACTGGCCCTCCATGGGCTCGATTGTCGAATACGTCGACCAGCAACGACTCGGACTCGATCGAGAACTGCCTTCTTACATGGTTGTCCCCAATTCCCTGGGCCGCCTCCAAGAGGACGGGCAATATCCTAGGCCCGGTGAGCACGCAGGCTGGTTAGGTCAACGCTACAATCCTCTGACGACACGCATCGACAAAAGGAGCAAAGAGGATAACCCTTACTGGCGCGAATGCTCGGATCAAGAGCTCAACTACCGCATCTCTGGACTCGATCGACGCGAGGAGATCGTCCTGGATCGCTTGCAATCTCGGCAATCGCTCTTGACCCAACTAAACCGTCAGATTCGCAAGACCGCTGCAACCCAGGAGTCCGAGTTGGACGTCTTCCGTCAACGCGCCTTTGCCCTCGCAACTTCCGATGCCGCTAGAAACGCTTTGGATATTCGAAAAGAGTCCGATGCACTTCGAGACCGCTATGGTAGGCATCTGTTCGGCCAATCGACACTCATGGCGCGTCGACTCATCGAGTCCGGAATCCGCTTTGTCACCGTCCAGTACGACTGCGTCGATGGATACAGTTGGGATTCCCATCGTAATAGCGACGATGTTGGAAAGCATCTGCTGCCTACGTTTGACCAAGCTTGTTCGGCGTTGCTGATCGACTTGGAACAACGCGGTTTGCTCGACGAGACGCTGGTGATTGCGATGGGGGAGATGGGGCGGACGCCGACGGCTAATGCTCAATGGGGCCGTGACCACTGGAGCACCTTGTTCCCGGCAGTGCTCGCTGGCGGCAAGGTAAGAGGCGGGAATTTGATCGGCAGATCCGATAAAGATGCAGCCTATCCAATCGAACGGCCGGTATCTCCCGAAGACCTCGCAGCAACCGTCTATCATGCGCTCGGGATCGATCCGGAGATGCGGGTCTCGGATCTTCAGAATCGTCCAACACCGATCGTCGATGGGGGACGACCGGTGCTAGAACTCTGGAGCTGATCGCAGGCGGACTCCTAGATCAACCGTCAGCATGCTGGGCCATCATCCATCCCATGACCGCTTCGGATGTCGGGAATCGAATCCGATCTTTTCGAGAAAATCCCCGCTGGCTGACCCCGATCATTTTCCCGAGACGAAATAGTCCGATGTCCTTTGCTAGGTCATCGGGATTATCGGTTACCGTTTGATTCATGACGAACTCGACGGCCCAACGCGCCGCTGCTTGCGCGCTCTCACGAACCACAACCCCACGAAACGAACCACTCTGCACGTAGTACTTAGGCATCCCTAATTAGCTTTCCAACTTTGCGAGAATCCGAAGCATGCGGCCGGTTGCCGATGTACGATCCGGCTTGAATACCGCCCTGCTATGGAATTTCGACAGCCTCTGTGACACCTTTGGTCACAGCCTCTGAGGAATTCAGTCGGAAGACCAAGTTTTCCAGCTGCTTACGAATCCATGGGCGGCGATTGGATTCTTCGTCCGGCAGAGTTGGGGTTGTGCTGTTTTCTTTATAATCACTTCCGAAAGCCTCAAATTGGCTGTGCATCGCATCGAGAAGTTCGGTCAACTGGGCCAAGGCTAAAAGAGTTTCGGTTTCTTGCTGCTTTCCGATAAACTCCAGACTGCCGAAACCCTCCCCATCGAGCACCAATGGGAACCTTAGACTCCAACGCTGCGATTTCTCCGGTAGTGCTGATTTTTGCCACTCGGCGTGATATCCCTCGTGCAACCAAGGCATATTCAAATCCATCTGAACCCGACTCAGCTTGTGCTTTTCCGCGAACTCTACAAGAGCATGCCACATGACATCCCAGTTTCGCGTCCCCTGCAACTGCACGATCTCTTCATGCACCAGTGCATCCGATCGGTCGGGTCGAACAAAAAACGAGCTTACCATGCGCTCGGCCCGCTTATATAAGAGCTTGAACTCCGCGAATCCAAACAACTTTGAAACCACCAGCGATCCAATTGCAAACGTCATCGTTGCAAGCGAAATCCAATCCGACTTGAGCAAAACACCGGCCACCGCTCCACCGGCCGTGATAAACGATAACAGCGTTATGATCCCTACCAAGGCCCGGTCCTGAAAGCCCCTACGCATCAAGTGATGATGCAAGTGCCCACGGTCGACTGTAAATACGCTCCGACCCGTCAGCTTGCGCCGTACCACCGCCATCGCGGAATCGAAAAGCGGGATTGCCATCAGAACGATCGGAATCGTAATCGACATCGAGGAGTCTTTGGAAAACCATGACCGCATGGTCAAGACCCCTAAGAACAGGCCGATGAGCATACTGCCGTTGTCCCCAAGAAACACACTCGCTGGGGGCAAGTTGTAGAAAAGGAATCCTAGCAAAGCTCCCGCCAGTGACGCCGCGATAATGGCCTCCATGTTATTGCCCGTATGCGAACTGATTACAGCCACCGCAGCAAACGCAATCCAGCCAATCGTGGCACACATCCCGTCAGCACCATCGATCAAATTAACCGAATTGATGCACAGCAGAAGCCAGACCAAAGTGATCGGCCAAGCGAGCAAACCAAAATCGATCGGATACCCAAAGATTTGTACCGTGTCGATCGAAAAACCAAAGGAAATAATTCCAAGGCAGATCAGGATCTGCAAGGCCAGTTTCTGCCTCCCTAGCAAACCAAATCGGTCATCGATCAATCCCAGGACCGTGATCGCCACGGCACCGACACCTAGAGAAATCGCTTGCGATGATTTCTGAAC
>CAILTZ010000685.1 GCA_903837255.1 uncultured Pirellula sp.
AGCACGAGCACGAGCACGAGTAGAATCCGTAGCAACGATTCTCAGCCAAAATAATTCCAGAAGAGCCTGATTTTCTTCGGGGGCGATTGGACAAATGAGATGAGTCCCAAGAGCATCACCCATTGAAACAGAAAAAGATTCATCGAGCTTTCAATTCCTAGATGAAGCAGGAGTCCTAAGAGGATTGCAACCCAACGGAGCTTGGGTATCCACAATCCTATTGGCAAGAAGGATTCGACTGCGAGGGTACCGTAAGTTGCCAGAGTGCTAGCACCTGGCCAATCCAACCAAGCAGCTGGTATCAATCTTCCGAAGTTGTCGGTCATGCGTGAGACATACCACACGGCCGATCCATCCTGCCACGTTGCACCTTCCCATTTCGACAACGCAGTCGATGCGTAGATGCAGGTCATCTGGATCTGGATTAGGCGCAGAGCCCAAGCATCAGCAGAGGTTGGTTCCGGGTTGGGTACTTGGTTTCTGGGTCGAGATCGGACCGACCAGTACGCATCTAAAGGCAGCCAGATCAGTAGGAATGCGAAGATTCGAAAGACCGTGTCTTCGCCATCGGTGATCAGTGGGTTGCGGTTCTGGAAGGACACCAACCATACAAATATCGCTGCTGCCTGAAATCGGGAGTAGAAGCCAACGAGCAAGAGCAGCGCATGGACCGTCAGGCAAATCAAACCGGCTTGGGCGACCCATGGTTCCGAGGGGAGTAGGTATAGCAAAGACCAAGCTCGAGAGCCGATGATATCGCGAGCCGTCTGAGATCGCATGACTCCTGCGTCGGTGTACCAATAGGCTGCATCGGACCAAACGATCAGCGATTGGATCACGATCAGCAAGGCAAAGCCGATACGTAGTATGGGGATAATCCGAGGGTTGCACGAATCGAACAGGAACCAGTCCCAGGCTTGGGTCAGGCGTTGCATCAAGCCATTCATGGCTGGGACTCACGACGAACGATGAAATTGATTTGGGTGCTCCATGGGATCTGGTCGAAGGCTGGAAGAGCTTGGCCTTGTTCGAGCACCATCGTGTTTCGGTACTTGTAAAGTTTGATATCGCGTATCGGGGCTAGAATCGGCGCCGGCTCGAGCATCTGGTTGTCTGGCGTCCAGCGAATGCTGCCTTTTGCGGACTCCTGCTCAGGGATAGCCCTCAGTAGGTAGTCGGCAAAATCGATGGCTGCGACATGGTTGTTGGGGATTCGCTGCAGGTAGTTCATGTGGCGAAAACGATGGAATTTGGTCCACACCGCCGCGGTCTGCCAATCGATCGAGGTCCAAGTCGCTGGGTTGCCGGCATGGTCGGTAAGTTCAGCGACCAGCACTCCGTTGTTGAGTGTTGGGTTGGGGGCAAACAGGGGCCAATCGCCTTGAGAAAGCCCCAGGGACTTAAGGATCGGATGGACCCAGGCTTTTGGGAGCGAGGCAAATTGGTAGGATTCGGGGATTGTGTCGATGACGACAAAAACGCAAAAGACAAACGCCAGCGCACGAATCGCGTTTTTCTTCATGGGTTGGGTCCTACGGAATGTCAGTAACGATCATTCGTATAGTTTAAACAAACACGAATGGTCTAGGTTGCCGTGACCGAGTTCGTGGACCAATCGTTCCCATTGTCTTTGGCAATGTTGGAGCGTTTCGGACTCTAGCCCTACGTCCTGGGCAAGTTCGCAGATAAGGCGAACGTCCTTGAGTTGCAACTCGGATCGTCCTCCAGGCTGAAAATCCCGACGGATCATTCGATCCCCGTGGAGCTGCAGGATTCGGCTTTCGGCAAAGCCACCCAGCAAGGCCTCTCGCAGGAGTTTGGGGTCCACCCCAGCAAGTTCCGCAAGCCGGATGGCTTGTGCCACCGCATCGATCGTCTGGGCGACGATCAGCTGATTGGCAAGCTTGGCAACTTGTCCTGACCCAGGTGGTCCGAGGTGAGTGACTCTCTTGCCAACGATCTGCAGGACCCTTAGCGCTCGCTGGAAATGTTGATCATGGCCACCGGCCATGATCGAGAGTGTGGCGGCTTGGGCACCGACTTGGCCGCCGCTAACAGGTGCATCCACCCAGCAGACTTTTTGAGCGAATGATTGCGTTGAGGGAACACTGGTGGTACCAAAGTCGATGAAGAGCGTTTCGGGGGCGCAGTATTGAGCCAGACCTTCTAGGCCGAAGACCACCGACTCGACTGCTTCGGTGTTCGAGAGGTTCAGGCAGATGATTCCGCCTGAAGCATGCAGTGCCAAGTCCTTAAGCGATGGGGCGCGGGACATGCCTAATGCTACAGCGCCCAGGGCTGGTTCCTCGGATCGGTTCCAAACCATGAGCTTCGCACCGGCACGGTGCAAGTGCATTGCGCCTGGCAATCCCATGTTTCCCAGTCCAGCATAACCGACCGTAAGTTCATCCGCACAGAGCATGGGCGTTACTCCTTGGAGTTTTCCCCGGTCGTGTCGTTGAGGTCTTGTTCCGATGGTTCATCGGATGGTTCATCGGATTGTTCTTCGTCGTAGATTTCGATCGCTTGATCGTCCTCTTCGAAATCCTCATCGAGTTGAACGTCTTCGAAGCCGGTTTTTCCGTAGCCATCTGGGCCGAGATCGGCGCCGAAGGCACCTTCCCATTCCTCTCCTGGTTTGAGAGGGGCTCCGGCAGGTCGGTCGGATTGGATTTCATCCCGTTGGTCATCTCTCCTGCGTGGTTGCAAGTAGAGTTTGATAGGAATCTCGCCAAACGAGAGATGGTCCCGCAGGAAGTTCAGGAGGTACCTGCGGTATTGGTTCGAAAAGCCTTGGGAATGGTTGCAGACCAGGACGATGGTTGGGGGTTGCGAGGCAACTTGGGTAGCGTAGTAGATTTTCGGACGCTTGAGTTGATATAAAGGTGCTTCGTGCCGTTCCATGGCGACTTTGACCAGTTTGTTGAGCATGCTCGTCGAGACCCGCTCCTTGGACTGTTTGAAGAGCATTTGTGCATGGTTCAGCAGCGTTTTGACATTCTTGCCAGTTTGCCCGGTGACAAAGGCGATGGGGCAATAGGCCATTGTCGGGAAATGTTCCCGAACGTACTCGACCCAGCGTTCGGTTGGGATTTGGCCTGCGAGTTTGTCCCATTTGTTGACCACGAAGATGCAGGGTTTGAATTCATCGTGGATGTAGTGAGCAAGTTGTTTATCGACTTTGCTCATGGTTTCGGTGCAATCGAAGAACAGCAGGACGACATCGGCCCGGCGAATGCTTCGTTGGGCTCGGTGGGTTCCATACCAATCGATATCGGTTTTGATGCTTTTGCTGCGTCGCAGGCCCGGAGTGTCGATCGCCATGAATTTGTGGCCATCGAGTTCGAACATCACATCGACGCTGTCGCGGGTTGTTCCGGGGACTTCGCTGACGATGCAGCGATCCTCCTGGGCGAGCGTGTTGACGAAGGTGCTTTTGCCGACGTTGCGTCGACCGACAATCGCCACTTTCATCGTGGGTGGTTCGATCTCTTCGGCAGTGGCATCGAAATCTGGAAGTCGTTCGGAAATCCAGGACAGGAGGTCCCCTTTGTTGCGATTCTGAGTAGCGCTTATTCGGAGCAGATCACCGTAGCCCAAGCGATGGAATTCGTCGGCGTTGGCGTCTTGGGATTGGCTGTCTGTTTTGTTGGCAACCAGCAGGACTGGTTTGTTGACTTTTCGGAGCCGATCGGCGACTTGAGCATCCAACGGGACCAATCCGCTGCGTGAGTCGACAACAAAGATCAGCAAGTCAGACTCTTCGATAGCGGCCATGATCTGCGCTTCGACTTGGTCGGTCAGATTGTCGACGTCTTCGATCCCGATTCCGCCGGTGTCGATCAGCTCAAA
>CAILTZ010000686.1 GCA_903837255.1 uncultured Pirellula sp.
AGTCCATCTTTGCCATCTCTTGGGCTTGGTTTGCAAGTTGCTCCAGCCGTCGGATTTGGTCGCATGCATATTCGGATGCATTGCGAATGGACTCTGCGATCGCATCGAGCCATGCGACAGCTTCCTGAGGCCAATCCTCGCGTCGAGCCGTCTGGATGATCGTTTCGATCTCCGGCAATTGTGTCGCCTGAAGTTTCGCGATCGAATCCAAGCTCGACGCGTGATTGAGAGAGTCCTGAATCGATCGGACACGCTCGATAGCATCGGTAGGTGAACGATCAGAAACCAGTTGCATGGGTCTCTCTACGATTGCCGGCTCATTGCATCGCAACCAGGGAGCCAGATGCAGCAATTCCGATTGATGGTCGACGCATGTTCTATGAAAGGCTTCTGTCCACCATGACGTTGCTGGGCTCGATTCTCCATTCAAACCACCAGACCAAGTGATCAGTCGTGTCAACAATTCATCGGACTGGCGAAGTCCGGTTGGTTCGTTTCGCAACCGTGTTATCCACTCTCGCAGTTCGATCCGAACGGAATTCATCCCCTCTTCGATCGGCAACGAACTGCTGACCTCCTGGAGCACATCCAAGGTATCTCGCAGCCCGCGCGCCCAACGCGGTGCGAGGATCGGGCCTTCTATCAATTCACGGCATCCACTCGATAGTACTAATAGACAACCTGCGAGATTGCCGCTGTCGACGGTAGAAACATAACGTGGCAGCAATGGAGCGAGCGTTCGAGTGTGATACCAATTCAACCAGTGGCCGTTGTACCGCTCCATCTTTGCCATCGTCGTAAGCGTCCTGGACGTTTTCTCGGCGAAAACAGCGGACGAACAATAACCGAAATCGTATGCTGCAAGATTCGATAGCAGCGACATGCCAATGTTGGTAGGGCTGGTGCGGGAGGCTACCAAGGGATCTGTTTGCATATGGATATTATCGGGAGGCAACCAGTTTTCTTCTTCGTTGACAAACTCTTCGAAATACCTCCAGGTTCGCCTCGCCAATCGGCCCATAAAATCGATTTGGTCGGTAGTCCATCGAATCGTTTTGGAGGTCAGCGGCATGCTGATCCACCAAGCGATCGCAGGAGATGCAATCCATAAACCAATCCATGGTAGAAAGGCAATCATGCGACTTTGGTGGACTGCCAGTGCCAGAATCCCAACGACGATCGCTAGGGCGGGTGCAATGAGCATGTGCCGATAGTTCGCGACCAAAGTGCGAGGGGTCTTGGTCTGCGAGTCGCCGGCTGTTTGCCACTCCAGTAAATTTCGCCGCGTAAAAAGCATTCGAACCGCTGTGCGGCAGATCGCATCGATGCTCACGGCAGCCTCGTACGGAACGAAGGCCAGGGTCAAAAGTCCGTGCAGCAATGGATTCCAAAGGGATCCCAACGAGCGTTGGAGATGCAATCGGATTGGCAAGTCGTTGGGCTTTGCATAGAGTTGAGCGACAAAGCTCAGGATGACCGATGTATAGACTGCAAGCAAGATCAAGACCATTGCGCCTAGGCTTGAACGGCTTGATGTCATCCATGCTCCAATCAAAAGGGCGAGCATGGCAATCGGCACGAGGCTTCGGCGCATGTTGTCGAGCACCTTCCACGCCGATAGCCAAGAGATGGGATTCGGGACACGCCGCTGCGCGTGATCTAGTATCGAAGGTCGAAGCCAACCTGCGATCTGCCAATCCCCTCGTATCCAACGATGGCGACGTGCCATGTCGGTGGCATAATGCGATGGATACTCCTCGTAGAGCGTCACGTCGCTGATCAACGCCGAGCGTCCATAGGCACCCTCGATCAAATCATGACTGAGAATGGTATTCTCTGGAAAATCCAGGCACCATCGTTCAAACGAATCGACATCGTAGATCCCCTTGCCAATGAATGAACCTTCGCCAAACAGGTCTTGATAGACATCGGAAACGACGCGCGTGTAAGGATCCACGCCGACGTCGACCGCATTCCATTTCGCGAATAGAGATCGTTGCGAGCCTGGCAAACTGACATCCACTCGAGGTTGCAGGATTGTGTATCCATTGCGGACGCGGCCACTGTTCGGGCAGATCATGGCTCGATTCAGAGGGTGTGCCAGAGTTCCCACCATCTGCCGGGCCGCATCGCGTGGCAGTTGCGTATCGGTATCCAGGGTGATGACGTAGCGGATCTTGGACAAGATGCTCGAGTTGCCAACCACGACCAAGAATCGATCCGTTGCGCCCCGGAGAGTGGCATTGAGATCTGCCAGCTTGCCCCGTTTTCTCTCGTGCCCCATCCAACAATTTTCGGAGGGATTCCAGCGTCGATCGCGATGGAACAGATAGAAGATATCGTCCCGCACATGAACGTACTTGGCATTCAATCGATGAATGCCCTCCTGCACCAGATCCAATCGTTCGCGATCGCTCGGAGAATTCTGCAAAGGCGAATCGACCCAATCGGTCAACAATGCAAAATGAAGGCTTGGGTCATCGTTGTTCAGGAAACGCAACTCGAGGCCAGAGAGCAACCCTTCGATCCCCGCAGGGCTCGATAGCATCGTCGGAACCACGACCATCGTTCGATGATCGGATGGGATTCCGGATCGATAGTCCATCCGAGCCAGAGATTGAGGCACGAAACATTGGATTGCAAGCCAATTCGCAATCACGACCCCGAGATGCGATGCGACCAAGAACGCAGGCAACCAAAGCAACCATCCAAACGGATTGTCAAACGCGGCCAGCCGATCGAAAAGAATGGCTCCAAAACATGTGATCGTCAAAATGACCGTCAGATGGATCGGCAGCGGATAGCGACGACGGAGTCGATCGAGCAGAACACCAATGGTAGCGCGCATCCGTGCCGCACGCTCCAATTCGGGTCTCCCTCGGTCAATCAAAAAGTAACCGACATGCGTTTGTCGTTCGTGGTCCGGGATGCCCTGGTTTGCAGCGGCTAAGCGAACAACGATCTGGCTAACTTCCAACTCGCTGGCATCACTCCGCCGAGCAATTCCCTCAATGGCATGGCGGTAGCGATTGCGGGTGGCAAAGTCCATATGGCTATAAATGCCAGCAGGGTCGCAGGCCAGGGCCTTTTCAACCACGCTTTGATCGCCGACAAAGGCGCGCCAGTCGAAGGCATTCAGGAAGCGAAGACTTGAAAAACTATTGCCGACACTCAATTGATCGGCGGCTTGAAGCTGTCCGTCGGCGCGAACGAGTTGCTCGGACGACAATCCTTGGTCGTTCAATCGATTTTCGAGCCAGTTGCTCGCCAGGGAGTAAGACGGGCTCTGGGTTTGAAGATGCCGCGTCAACTCCGAAACAAAGGGCCCCGTTAGATCGATGTCGGAGCGTGCCAATTCAGCCAGCACGATGACCAGATCCGTGGGTTGACGATCAACGACTTCTACCATGCGATGGTTCCATTGGATGGCCAAGTCCCGTTCGCTGCGGGCTTTCCCAATCCGAACGCACACACGTCGCAAGTTCTCAATCAATGCCATCCGCAACATGAGAGGCAAAGCCCAGAGCTCACCGATTTTCAAAGGCCGGACCGATTGATAGGCTGTTAGAAAGCCATCCAAACTATTTGCATCGATACGGCCATCGACGTGAGCGATGAGTTCTAAGGCGATCCCATAAACCCTCGGTCGATGGAGGTTATTGCCATTCTTTATTCGAGGCAATTCGCGGCAGAACGAAGGGGGCAACAATCGCTCGATGGCATGGATCTGCTCCTCGACAAGATAGAAATTATCCAGCAACCATTCTGCAGCAGGCTCGATCGAAGCACCCTTGGCGGTCGCCGATACGATCAAGTCATAGGTTTCGGTGATCAGCCGCTTGTTCTCTGCCAGCCGCTCTAAAAGATCGTCGGGTCCCCGCTTAGCAACGACCTCGTGCAATGCAGCAATTGTTTTGGCGTGCCGCTCAAGCTGTTCGACACTGTAAAGCTCCGCGCGGAGCGGTGGCTCCACGAATGCAGGTGCTGCACCGAAATTTAGGCGCGCTATTTGACGAAGCGCGCTGGACCAAGCTCGAGTTAAAAAATCCCAAAACTCATGCACAGGTCCTCCTCAATGCTCAGAGAGCCACATACCTCCATCGGGACGTTCATTACGTTATACCTTCCTTTGGGGTTCCTGGTTAGCTGTAATCCTAAACTAACTCTTCAGGGTAGCGTGAATAAGCTCATTCGGAAAAAGCAGCAAATCCTCCAATCATGGCTAGTCCGCAGAATTTGCGGGTAAGAATCCGCTCGTGTGGGTCACGAACCTAATGGAATCCCTCAGGAAAACGCGGTTCCATCAAGTTAATCCACGAGGCATTCCCATGGTCAGTTCTGCGCTGCTTAGACGGCAATTCCAAGAAGGTCCTTTTTGGTCGTTAGTCAAGTTGGCCAAAGGCAAGCAGCATCGAATCGCTTAGCGGCATCGCAAAAGAGCTGTGATTTCCCGATTGCGAGATTCCGTGGTATCCGTCTTGAACAACATGGATGAAGCGTTACAAGCGCGCTGGTTGACCATCGGTGCTTACGGAGTTCCCAGATTGGCATGCCGTTTTGTTATTTATATTGGACTGGTTATTCTTCTAGGCTTTTGAGTCCTTGGGGAAACTGGGGTTGGTAAACTCAAACCATCTCCGACTTTCCAGGCGATCTACGAGAAGGAAACCCGTCCATGAGCGCGATGATGAGCATCTACCAAGGCGATGGAACCCGAGACGATGCATCGTCGGATTTCATCGGGGTTGACGAGGACCGAAGCGATAGGCTCCGAGTGGCCTTTGGGATCCCCTGCGATACCGTAGCCAGTTTCGAATGCTCATTGAGTGGAGCTCGAGAGCTTGCCCAATGGCTTTTTGACCGGGGAATCCAAGAGTGGGCCGAATTCCCGTCGGCATCGACCTTGAGGATTCCCGATGAGCGGTTTCCCAATGGGCGGCCAATGATCGACATCGCAACTGAGATTCTTCAGTCCCTACAGGCTCGAAACGGTAAGTGTATCGGAATGGAGGAAGTCACTGTGATCCATCCGTTACCCTGGGAATTTCGTACCAATGCCGCTGGGTACTCGGTCGTTGTTGATGCTACGGGAACGGAAGTTTTGCTCGCCTTTGGGGGCGATCCGCAAACGAGTCGGGCGGTGGCGGAGTTTGTGGTTCGCTCGTTGTTATGTTACTCCCGCCCGTAATTTTCCGTCTGCGTCAGAAGAGTTCGAAAATTCGATTCAAATTGGTAGACGTGCTCACCGTAGACTTCGATAATGGACGCTGATGAACGC
>CAILTZ010000687.1 GCA_903837255.1 uncultured Pirellula sp.
GAGACCTCCTCACCGGTCACTTTGTAGTTGCCCCGAAGTTGGATTTTGGTCGTCCTGCGACGTTCCTTGGCCAGTTCTCGGAGGATAGGAACGGTCGTGATCGGTTTGAGATTGGCTAGAGCTTGCTGGGATTTGGCCAAGCTTTCTCGGAGGCTGGCCCGCTCGGGAGCGACTTGTCGGACGAAGTACCGATGGAGCGAAATTTTCTGTGCATCGGTGCGCTCGGAAGTTCGGACGATCTCGAGGATTGGCTGTGGAGTTTTGAGGGTTTCTGCGAGGTTCTTTTCGTCGGTAAGCGACACACGAAGGCGAGAGAGGATCAGGCGTTTGTGTTGCGAATCGAATCCGAGTTGCAATCGCAGTATCCATGGATCCGAGGATGCGTTCTTTGCATCAGCAGCGTTTGCGTTTCCGGAGATTTGCAGAGCATGGGGCTTATCGACGGTCCCGCCGATTGCCCAACCGGTTTTGGGGTCGTTGTCGATCGAATGTGCGGCGGGGAAGCCTGCTTGTTCGTGGTCGGCTTGGGCCCATTGGGCCGTCCAGGTGAGTTGTTGTTCGAGGTTGAGTTTGTGTTCGGCTTCGGCTTTAGAGATGCTACCTCGCCAAATCTCTTTTCGGTTCTCGTCTAGGAGTTGCACAATGGCACCTGAGAGGCGGCTGCCCACCGCGCCATCGATACGATTAAAGAGCACGATTTGATCCACGGGATAGGCTTGGTTGAGATCGAGTTCCCACCAAGGAGAATCGCTGGTGTTGGTGTGTGTGACCGAATTATCCTCCCATTTTCCGGAGGTATTTCCGTCGATTGCGCGGGCAGGAGCACCGCCAAGGATTTCGGAGCTTTGGGTTGCTTTTCCTTGTTTTGCGATATTTTGCTGACCATCAAAGACTTGGACTTCGGCCAGCGAGAGTATTCTTTCTTTTCCTGGAAGATCCACTCTTACGAATCTGCCTTTGGCCCTTGAGCGTGGCTCTTGGACCAGTGACGCGGTGAGTCCTGTCAGGACGATGTTCCCATCACCGAGACTGACCCCTTGGCCGGGGAGTGCAGGATCTGGGACCGTCTCGATACGAATACCGCTTAGGTTTTCTGGAGTCCAGGCTGGTGGCAGCGGCAATTCGATGCGAATCGTGTCGTTGTCGGCTTGCGAATCGACTTTGACCAACCCATCCTCGAGGACTTCGGTCGCGTTGCCCGATTGGGTGCTTGCGGATTTAGGTTGAATCGTTTTCCATGATGTAGATGCAAGCAGGCGTTTTTCCCATTCGGTTTGCGAGGGGGCAAGTGCCGGGTCGGCCGCATCGAGTTGGGATTCAAGTTTTTGGATGTGGGTTTCAAGGTCCGCGCGCTGATCCCGCTGCTCGGGGGAGTACCAAGGGAGCGTCGGGGATTCGTCGCCGCGATCGGCGTCTTCGGTTTGATTGAAGATCGACAGAACCTGAAAGAACTCTTTTTGGGATATTGGATCGAATTTGTGGTTATGGCACTGAGCGCAGCCCATCGTCACACCCATCCAAACGGCCATGGTCGTATTGACCCGGTCGATGACCGCGACGTTTCGAAATTCTTCGTCGTTGGTGCCTCCCTCGTTATTGGTAAGTGTGTTTCGATGGAAAGCGGTAGCGACGAGTTGATCGGGGGTGGGTTCGGGTAGCAAGTCCCCTGCGAGTTGTTCGATGGTGAACTGATCGAAGGGCATGTTCGAGTTCAAAGCTCGGACGACCCAATCTCGGTAGGCCCAGATCGTGCGTGCTGGATCGTCGGCGTATCCGGCCGAGTCGGCGTAGCGGGCCAAGTCCAACCATCGACGTCCCCAATGTTCTCCGTAGGAAGGGGAGGCAAGGAGTCGGTCGACCAATCGTTCGTAAGCTAAGGGGTGTTGATCGTTGAGAAACTCATCCACTTCAGCGAGGGTTGGTGGCAGGCCGGTTAAATCCAGGGTCAATCGTCGCAGCAACGTTATCGAGTCGGCTTGGACCGATGGCGCGAGCCCTTTGGCAGTGAGTCGGGCCAGGAGATGACGATCGATCGGATTTGAGGTCCAGGGATCGCCCGCCAACTTTTGGTGCTGGCCAGCTGCAGGATCTGAGTTCACCTCGTTCAATACGGGGGTGATCGGTTGAGCGATTTTTTCAAAGGACCAGTGTTTGGTATAGCGAGCCCCGGATTCGATCCAGCGTTTGAGCAAGTCGGCTTCCGTGGAAGTAAGTTGATCGCCGAATCGGGGAGGAGGCATCCGGACCTGATCGTCCTGGGAGTTGATTCGGAGGAGGATTTCCGAAGAGGTCGCGGATCCTGGCACGATCGCTTTTTTTCCAGAATCGGCGGGGCTTGTGGCGGCTTCGAAAGAATCCAGTCGCAGTCCTGACTCGACCGTCTGCTCGTCTGGACCATGGCAAGCGAAGCAGCGATTGGAGAGGATAGGGCGGATTTGCGTATTGAAATCGATTTTGGCGTCGCTGGCTGTTTGAGTGATCCCGAGGGATGGGAGGACCAGTACAAGCAAGCAAGCCGACAAGGAGTTCGTTGCGAGCGCGAAACGTCTGTTCATGGCGATCATTCCTTGGCGATTAGGGGCCTTGGCAAGCAGGGGCCTCGGCGAGTAGGGGGATTCGCGGGTCGGTAAGGTGGGGAGGCGTCGAGGGCAAAGCCGCTTGGACGATCCGATCCATTTTATGATGAATGGTATCGGGTGTCAGTGTTGGTTTGGCCGAAAACTCTCCCCTGAGGCTCAAAACCTGGGGAAAGCCTGCTTTCTTGGCTACAAGCGTACCATTCGACAGAGATTTTCGAGCCGAACCGATTCGAATTTGCTTGCGTATCTACGCTTGTCGTCGACTGGATTCGCGGCAAGCATAAATCCCCAAAGGTCATCTGAAGCTGCTATGGCAACCCAACAATCACAATTCAGTCAGGAAACGGACGAGCTCGTCGATAGTGAATCCTTTTCTGGGTTTTCTCTGGTAGGACTTATCGCCTCGCTGGTGGGCATTTTGTCCCTCAGTTAC
>CAILTZ010000688.1 GCA_903837255.1 uncultured Pirellula sp.
GGGCGTGTTGGTGTACCGTAGCCGTACGATGTTCAAAAGGAACTGCTCCTCCGAAGTCGTCTTGACCGCCTCGTTGTACAGGAGTCGAGTTTGCACCAAAGATCTGGGGCCAAAACCACAGCCAATCAGTGCCAGGATCCCAAAGCAAACCACGAGCATCGAAGCCCTTGGAAAAGCGCAGCACACCGCCCCAGTTTGGCGAATTTTCGACTGCTGACCCATCCGCTGATCCATCAATTATCCCCGTGTGTCTTGGCGAATCGGCATTTGCGGCTAGGAGCATTAGGCAAACTGTAGCAATTAAGGGAACTTTTCCGTTCAGACCTCTCCTGCCAAGTTTCAGCGATACCCCGGCCCCCAGAGAGCGTATACTGAGCGGATGTACTAAGAAGCTACGATGAACAGCTAGGATGAGCTCCGATAATCCGAGGGACTCTCGCCCACAGAACTTGGCCCGTTTGACTATGAATCCCATGCGATGGCGTTCGATCTGCAATCCGGTTCTGTGCAATCCGGTTCTTTTGGGCCTACGCGTTGTCTGGAGCTTGGCTCTGGGCAGTGCCTGGATCCTGGCTCTGGGCGGTTTTTGCCAACGCTTGGCGGCCCAGGATGCTACAGCTACTCAGGAGCCCTCGACAGTTTCGGCATCCCCAAGCGAGCTCAGCCAAGCCGACTTGTTCGAGGCACGGATCCGTCCGATTTTGGTCGATCATTGCCAGGTCTGCCATTCGCTCGCGACGCAGAAGTCCAGTGGCGGCCTGCTGCTGGATTCTCGCGAGGGCTGGAGACTCGGGGGGGATTCTGGACCTGCGATCGTTCCGGGTAACCCCCGGGAGAGTTTGTTGGTACAAGCCATCCGTCAGAGTTCAGGAATCAGTCCGATGCCTCCGATCGAGAGCGGGCTGGCGCTCTCCGAGGGTCAAATACGGGAGATCGAGGCATGGATCGCGCAAGGTGCATTTGATCCGCGCGATTCGGCGGCTCGCATCGGAGGCATGACGGTCCAGCAAGCTCAATCGTGGTGGGCCTTTCAACCGCTCAAGAGCATCGCACCACCGCAGGTCGCTCATCGAGAATGGGTTTGGAATCCGGTCGATCAGTTCGTGGTAGCTGTTTTGGAATCAAAACAACTTGAGCCAGTTCCGACAGCTAGCAAGAGGGCTTGGCTCCGCCGGGTGACGCTGGACCTGACGGGACTGGTGCCGACCACCGAGCAGCAGCGAGAGTATTTGGCCGATGACTCGGAGAATGCCGATTCAAAAGTGGTCGATCGATTGCTTGAGTCCTTCGAGCATGCCCAGCGCTATGGCCGTCACTGGCTCGATGTAGCCAGGTATGCCGATACCGCAGGCGATGGAGCCGACTATCCGGTCCGGGAGGCTTACAAGTACCGCGATTGGGTGATCGATTCGATCCGCAGCAATAAGCCTTGGGATCAGTTCCTGCGCGAGCAGATCGCTGGTGACCTGTATGCCAAAGATCTTATGCAGGAAACTACAAGCATCGATGATCCGCATCGCGATCAGCGATATGCGGACCTAGTGACAGCGACTGGTTTTTTAGCGATTGGCAAGCGTTACGGGTATGCGCCCAACGCGGATTTTCAGCACTTGGATTTCGCCGATGTGATCGACTCGCTAGGCCGATCGGTTTTGGGGCTTTCCATCGGATGTGCTCGCTGCCACGACCACAAATACGACCCGATAAGCATTCAGGACTACTATGCGTTGTATGGGATCATGCAGAGCACGAAGTGGGCGTTTCCTGGTGGCGAGGAGCAAAAACGACCGGCGAATTTTCCTGCGTTGATAACCGCACAGCGGGTCGCCGAGCTTGAGGAGCAAAAGACGCAGCGATTGCGATCGATCGATCAGGCGATCGAGCGTGCACAAGCCGAACGCATCAGGCTCGATCCGAGGTTCCACGCAGGCGGGATCGATTTGGACTTGGAATTGCAGGAGATCGGCAAGCCGCCGACGAAGGCTTGGTTGTCGGCTGGTCCTAATTTCGTTTCCGCCGAATCGCAAAGTCCCTACGCACATGTCTTTGGTCCAGGGACTCGCGGAGTTCGAATCGGGTCGGGAACTCCCTACGAGGGTGTGCGGTATGTGTTTGATCGCAAGAACAAACTATCCGATCGTCCACTTTACTTGACGATCGACTTTCGAGTCCCCGAGCCGACCGAGGGCTCGTGCCGTTTGTATCTTGGCCGAGGAGTGATCGAGTCGATCGCGATCGAATGCAGCATTTCAAAAAATGAGTTTGCGATCAAAGATGCAGGCCAATGGAAAGTCGTAGGGGCTTTGGAGCCGGCCACGTGGTATCACTTGCAGCTTAAGCTCGACCCCAGCGATTCGGCTTGGAGCGGCGGACTCTATGGGGAGCAATTCTTCTTAGAGATTCCCAAAACTCCCTTGCCATTGAATTGGGATCGCGTTGCAGACACTTTTATATGCGATGGGTTTGGACATGCATCCAATGGCGTGTTAACACGAGAGCTCGATAACCTTGGGTTGGATAGCGAGCCATTTGCGAAGCTTGGTTCCCCTGAAGCGCAGCGACCCACGAAGTCTCGTGCTGTCGAGCAAGCCACTGCGGACCAAGAGGCACTGGCCAGCTATGACAATCGGCTCAAGGAGTTGCAAGCCCAGCGAGCTCAGGTCGCCTCCGAGGTCCTCTACCCGGTGGCTTATGGGGTCAGCGAAGCCCAAGCGAGCGATGCGAAGATTCAGCTTAGGGGTGATCCGAGCAAGTTGTCCGACGAGGTTCCTCGGCGATTCCTCTCGGTCTTAGGTGGCCAGGTGGTTTCCCGAGAACGTTCGGAGAGTGGTCGCAGGGAGTTAGCCCAGTGGTTGACCGATACGAGCAATCCGCTCTCAGCGAGGGTCTTTGTGAATCGTATTTGGCACTGGCACTTTGGTCGAGGATTGGTCCCGACGACCAGCGACTTTGGTATTCGTGGCCAGGAGGCGTCGCATCCGGAGCTGCTCGATTATTTGGCCCATCGGTTCATCGAATCCGGATGGGACGTGCGGGAGCTACATCGCTGGATTGTCCTTTCGAGGACTTACCATTTGACCAGCCAACCGAGCGACTCGATCAAGAGCGACTCGAACGAAAGCGAGTCGCTCAGCAGAGCCGCAGAAATCGATCCTGAGAATCGTTGGCTCTGGAGGACAACTAAGCGTCCGATGGATGCCGAGACACTGCGCGACTCGATGCTGAGCATCAGCGGTTTGCTCGATCGAAACATTCCCAAGGAGCATCCTTTTCCGTCGGTTGATTCCTGGGGATTTACCATCCACAACCCATTTTATGCGGTGTACGAATCGATGCATCGAAGTGTTTATTTGATGCAGCAGCGGAATCGCAAGCATCCTTTTTTGAGTCTCTTTGATGGTGCGGATCCGAACTTGAGCGTCGATGAGCGCAAAGCCACGACGACGCCAACGCAGTCGCTGTATCTGATGAACTCGCCGTTGGTTCATCAAGCTTCCGAGTCGCTTGCCAAGCGGCTCATTGCATCGACGTCCGATGTGTCGATGCGGGTCAGGGACCTTTATGAGATCACCTTGGGTCGGCATCCGAGCGAGCAAGAGCGGACGCAGTGTTTAGAGTTTTTGCAAGTCTACGCTGAGCGTGAGCCTAACGACGGTCAGCTCAAGGCTTGGGGGGCACTTTGCCGAGTGATCATGACCAGCAATTCCTTTTTGTATATCGATTGATTAGGTGCAAGAGAACCCTATGCAGAGAATCGAGAACCAACTAGCGACGCGGCGCGATTGGATATCTGGCAACGGTCGAGGACTTGGCCGAGTCGCCTTGGCGGGCCTGCTGGCTCAGACCGATCGAGCCTTTGGGGTTTCGCAAGGCGCGGCCAATCCGCTCTCACCGCGCCCTGGGCATCATGATGCATCGGCCGACCGGATCATTTTTATCTATTCGACCGGCGGGGTCTCCCACGTGGATACCTGGGATTACAAACCCAAGCTTTACCAGGACCATGGCAAGAAGATCACTGCAGCGCGATGGCTAAATAAGCCCGGGGCATTTGAACGATACTTGATCAAACCCCGTTGGAATTTTTCGCAGCACGGTCAAAGTGGGACTTGGGTCAGCGAACTATTTCCCAAGCTAGCGACCCAGGTGGATGAATTGTGCGTGTTCAATGCGATGCACTGCGAGAGCGACGGGCACGACAAAGGGACGCTCGCGGCCCACACCGGCTCGGCGCAGTTTGCGAGGCCCAGCCATGGGGCTTGGGTCAGCTATGGCCTAGGTACCGTCAATGAGAATTTACCATCGTTTATGGTCCTGGCCCCGCATGCGCCTTATGCGGGCGCCCAGAGCTGGGGGAGCGATTTTCTACCCGGATGCCATCAGGGGACGCATGTGATTCCGGGTGCTGAGCCCCTGGAGCATTTAAGGCCGCGAGCAAGCAGCACTGCACAGCAGTCGCTCGAGTTGGAGTTGCTCGGCAAGCTCAATGCAAAGAGCGTTGAGTCGGCCCCCTTGGATCCGGTACTCGAGGCGCGGATGCGGAGTTTCCAAACCGCCTTTGGGATGCAGCGCGAAGCGCCTGAGGCGTTTGATTTCTCGGGGGAGACCGATGCGACTTTAAGCATGTATGGGTTGGACCGCGGACAGACCAAGGGGTTTGGTTGGCAGTGTCTCGTTGCGCGAAGATTGGCTGAACGAGGGGTGCGATTCATCGAGCTGATAGATACCGGCTCGAATAGCGCCGAGAATTGGGATTCGCATGGAAACATGCAGGATCATGAGCGATTGGCCAAGATGATCGACCAGCCAATTTGCGGCTTGATCAGCGACTTGAAAGCCCGAGGGATGCTGGAGCGAACCCTGGTGGTTTGGACGACGGAGTTTGGTCGAACGCCCTTCCATCAAACAGCAGACCATGCCGGGCGCGAGCATCACAATTTGGTGTTTTCCTCATGGATGGCAGGAGGAGGAGTACGACCGGGCATCGTGTACGGCAAATCCGACGAGTACGGGATCGAGCCGGCCGAGGGGAACGTGCATACCCATGATCTGCATGCGACGATGCTGCATTGCGTGGGGCTCGATCATGAGCGATTGACCTATCGCCATGCGGGCCGCGATTATCGTTTGACAGATGTTTCGGGGCGCGTGCTCCGCGAGGTACTCACTTGATCCCCACCCCTTACACCTTACACCTTACACCTTACCTTAAAAACTCGATAGGAAATCGTCCATGACCGATGAATTGAATCAAGCGTTATCGCAATTGCGTGCATCGTTGGCAAATCCTGAGTCGCTCGATGAGCAGACCCGTGAGTCGCTAGGCAAACTGGTTGACGATATCGGGCGAGTTTTGAACGAGCCAACTTCTGGGCAATCCGATTCGGAGGGCTTGAGTCTATCCGAACGTTTGCAAGATTGGATCGAGAAGCGGGAGGCGGAACATCCAGAGTGGACCAGCACCTTATCGATGATTGCCGAACGGTTGGCAGACATGGGGATATGACCGTCGAAAAAAACCGAGGAGGGGACACAGGTGTCCCCTCCTCGGCAGCCTCTTCCCCGATCGACCCCACACACACAACCGAATGAGTCGACCGGAGAATAACGCGTGGTTTCCGATTAGAGTCGCAACAACTCCGATCGGTTCCAGGTTCCTTGTCACGCTTTTTGAGCCATTCGAAAACGGGATGCTTTCAACCGTCTCATTCTGGTACAGATAGCTTCGGCGATATCACCAGCAGCAACGGCAGCAGCAACGGCGATGCCAGGGTAAGACTCTCGTTGTTTTTTCTTTGACAATTTTTCTTTTCACAAGGTTTCCTCGATAGCACAAAGAGATTTTGCCCACTCAACTGAGCGATCGGGATCGCCCCGGTTTGACAGTGAGAATCAACGCAGTGAGAATCCATGCAGGTTGGATCTCAAACCAAGTGTCCAATTCTCAAGTTGCGACTCTCGATCAACACCAAGCAGACCAGGAAGTTATGAGTGTTTTTTCATTGGACAGTTGGTTGACTTTGATTCCTGTGGTCCATGGGAGTGCGGCTTATGCAAGCGCCCTGCGCAAGGAGCTCTTGAGCCATAGATTCGATGCGATTGCGGTACCCTTGCCGGCCTCGTTTGCCGAAGAGGTTATCCGTGGGATCGAGCGACTCCCGGGTTTGTCCGCCGTAGTGCGATTGAGTGCCCAAGCCGACCGGGCGCCGAGTTGGACCGAGTCGCAGGATCCGGAGGAGTTTGAGGAACCGGATGAGATAGCGGAGTCGGATGAGTTAGGAGCATCGACGGATCAGAAGGGGACGTATGTTCCGATCGATCCTTGCCAAGCCGTCATCGCGGCGATCCGATTTGCACTTGGGGAGCGAATTCCGATTGCATGGATCGACTCGGAGAGTGACCAGATCGAGAATCACTCACCGGTGTTTGCCGATTGTTTTGCGATTCGGCACACAACCCTAGAGCGATTCTGTAGCGCGATGCTCCCGGCGATCCCACCTCCGAGTGCAGGGTTGGGCGCAGGGGGGTTGATTGAGCGCATTGAAACGATGTCCGATGGGATCTTGGCCATGCGGAGCAAGTACCGTTCGATCGCGGCGCTTTGCCCACTGGAGACTTGGCCGTGGCTGCGCGAAGCGATTCGCAGGAAGATGACAGCAGCAGGGGATCCGGATCCGACGAAGGGGTTCGAGCAAGACTTAGGATCGGGGGGTGAGGGCGAGAGATTTTTCGCGCCAGATCTGTATGCGATCGATCCTCGAAGCTACCTATTTTTGCTCGGGGAATTGCCATTTATCACTGGGCTTATCGAGGGTGCTCGCCAGGACTTTGAGGATGACGATCAGATGGTTGCCCAGGGGCTTAAGGAGCTCTTTGTCACGGCCAGGAGCAGTTACCGTCAGGAGCTTGGGAACCGAGCGCGTCAGATCACTCCTTTGTTGATTTCGCAGTGTTTGAAATACGTGCGCAATCAAACCTTGCTCGACCGCCGGATGACTCCGAGTTTTTACACATTGGCCAAATCGGCTCAGCAGATGATGGGGGATACTTACACGACGCATTTGGTCAATGCGGCCACCGAGTACCCTTTTGATAATCCGGATGGTTTGCCGAACATGCGTCTGGGGATCGGCGTGGGAGACGTACCTAGCTGGGGTCGGACCAAGTTGGTATCGCGTTTGCCCGGGCCGCCGATGCAGTGGCATTCGCTGGAGCTTAAACGTCCAGTGCAGAAGAAAGACCAGCGCCGATGGGAGAGTCGCTGGAACCCTTACATGCAGTGCTCTTGGCCTGAGGAGGACACGCAGATCGAGAGTTTCCGCAACCGTGTGACCGAGCGAGCCCGACAGATACTGGGTGCCGATTTAGCCCGGAGCGAAAAATTCAGCACCAGCATGATGGATGGGTTGGATCTACGCGAGACGCTGCGTCACTGGTACGACGGTTCGTTGTATGTGAAGGTCAATCCGCCATCGGTAGGCCAGGTCAACGTAACGGTGATGATCTTTGATCCCGAGCCGGACCCTCGAGAATACTCCTGGCGAGCGACTTGGTTTTCCGAGCATCCCGAAGAATCGACGTTGGCGTTCTTTGCAACACCTTTCCATCAACAAATGATTGGACCGGGGATCGCTATGGCCAACTACGGCGGTTCGATGTTCATCTATCCGCCTCGGGCGATCCCAGACATTTGGCAAGACAACCGCTTGGATTACACCGATACCCTCGAGCAGCGTTTGGTGGCCGCCGCTTGCTTGCACTCGGAGTCCCGGCACGTGGCCTTGCTAAGCCCCATACCTCCGGGGCTTGCACTCAAGAAGATCGCCAAGCGTTATTCGTGCAAGCTAGTGCATGTACCGCTGTCTCACTTTGCCGACAGCGTCGTGCAGCAGCTGAGAGTCTTTCACGTGCTCAACGGTAGGCATGTGCGAAGCTACGCAGCGGATTTTATTCGCAAGGTTTAGTGGGACTGCCGAGGGTAGCTGAAAAAACCTTGCCCGGTCTTCACCCCCAGATGGCCGGCTGCCACCAACGGTTCGACGAGAGCCATCAGCGGCAACCAAACGTGATCCCCCTCGACGAATCGAGCGTTGGACATCGTTTGAAGCATGATGTCCAAACCGATTTGGTCCATGATTCCGAATGGGCCCACGGGCATACCGGTGGCTTTGGTCCAAGCCAGATCGATGCAAGCCGGGTCGGCGATGCCGCGTTCGTGGAGTTGCAGAGCGGACTGCAAAACCGTCTTGAGCATCGCGTTGAAGATGTATCCGCTATTCTCAACGGTTTGGACGATCGGTGTTTGCCCGATCTTGTGCGCAAGTTGGCTTAAGCGTTCGAGAGTCTTTGGATCGGTTTCGGGGGCGGCGGCAACGTCCACGACCGTGGCCTTCCAGATCGGAACATGGAAGTGGAAATGGGCGTAGCGTTGGGGGTACCGAAGGTGCTTCGAGAAGGTCGATGGGACAAAGTAAGAGCTATTGGAGGCCAGGATTGTTTCGGCGGGGAAGGCCTCGGAGAGTTGTTTTAGGAGTCGTCGTTTCAGGGCGGCTTGTTCCGGGACGCTCTCGAGGACCAGTTCGATGTTTTCGAGCTTTTGGGAGGATGCCAAGAGACCTGGGAGTTCCATCAATCGCAGTTGAGATTCGATTTGTTCTGCGGTGCAGCTTGGCCAATAGCCTTGGGTTGAAAACGGTTGGAGGTTCTCCAGAATCCAGGCTTTGGAGGCGGCCAAGGCTGGTGGGTTTGGGTCACAAAGCAGGACATTGAGACCGTGGGTGAGCATTTGTCCGGCGATTTGACGGCCAGTCCAGCCGGCCCCGACGATAGCGACAGTTTCGAAAGATTGCATAACGGAAGGGGGCCTAAAGCTTTGGGGATTTATGGATTTTGGGCTCCTTTGGAGCCGATAGCAGCGATTTCCGATTGACGGAACCGGCGAATTCGCTGTAATTCTCTCGGCTATGAGGCGGCATGTAAGGGGTTATAGCGACTCCAGGCCGTCTGATTTTACCAACCTTGCGAGATTCTTTTGAGTGCCGAAGGCCCGCGTCGTGGCGGGTCTGTGTGGGTCTTGGTTTTGACGCCGAGGACTCTCATGGCAGGATTTCGCACAAGAACTCGGACTCCGAGGGCAAGCACCCTTTGGGCTTCGGGTACAAGGAGAAGACTGTGGCAAACGAGTTAGTTAGCAAATTGATTGAGGCAGGTGCGCACTTCGGACACCGGGTCAGCCGGTGGAACCCCAAGATGGCACCGTATATTTACGGCCGCAAGAATCTGATTCACATCATCGATATCCGCGAAACACTTCGTGGAATGTTGCGGGCAAAGAAGTATCTCAGCCAGGTAGCCCAAGGCGGCTCGCTGGTTCTTTTTGTTGGGACCAAGCGTCAGGCATCGGAAGTCATTCAGCGAGAATCGACACGTTGCGGCATGCCCTTTGTCAGCGAGCGCTGGCTAGGAGGTTGCTTGACCAACTTCCGTACCATTCGCGACCGGATGGGTCGACTCGAAGAACTCGAGACGATCATGAACAGCGACCAGATCAACGGTTATTCCAAGAAAATGCAGTCGGCGCTCAGCCGCGAGTATCGCAAAATCTACCGAAACCTAAACGGTATTCGGACCCTGAACCGCATCCCTGAATGCCTTGTCATTATTGATCCTAAGAAAGAAAAGAATGCGATTCGCGAAGCGAAAGCTTTAGGGATCACAACCGTGGCCCTGATCGATACCGATTGCGATCCATCCCAAGTCGACTTGGTCATCCCAGGCAACGATGACGGTATTCGCTCGATCGATTTGATCGTAAGGCAGCTTGCTGATGCTGTGTTGGCAGGCAAGTCTGAGAATCCAGAGTTGATGAAGACCGTTCCACAAGCCGCCCCGGTTTCAGCAATCAAAGATGATGCTGTTTCCGAGATGGCCGCGCTTGCTGAAAAAGAAGCTTTGGGCTAACGCATTCGAACCAACCATTGACTGGAGAAAACACTCAAATGTCTAACATTTCCGCTACGGCTGTGGCCGACCTCCGCAAGCAAACTGGTGCAGGTTTGATGGACTGCAAAAAGGCGCTCCAAGAGTCCAACGGTGACTACGATGGCGCTCTGGAGTACCTGCGCAAAAAGGGCCAAAAGGTTGCTGAGAGGGTCGCCGATAGGGATACCACCGAAGGTTGTGTCGTGACGGTCTTGAACAGCGACAAGACTGCCGGTGTCGTCTTGGCTCTATGTTGCCAAACCGATTTTGTCGCCAAAAACGAAGGCTTCACCCAACTCGCAAACCAAATCGGTAAGTTGGCGTTCGATCACAACGTCGAAAACGTCGAGCAACTCAATGCTTTGACGATCGACGGAATGACCGTTGCCGAAAAACTCGTTGAGCAAACCGGAAAGATCGGCGAGAAGATCGTCGTTTCGGAACTCCATCGGCTCAGCGGCGAGAGGCTTGCAAGCTACATTCATGCTGGCAGTAAAATCGGAGTCCTCTTGTCGTTCAAGGATGGGGGCAAGGCTGGTGCCGACGAATTTTTCCGCGGCTTGGCCATGCACATCGCCGCCATGAAACCTTCGATCCTCCATTACTCGCAATTCGATCCAGCGTTTGTCGCACGCGAGACCGAGTCGATGGCCAATCGGATCAAGACCGAGAACGAAGATTTGGCTCGCTTGGGCAAACCCCTCAAGACCGTTCCTCAGTATGTCAGCAGCCTGCAATTGACCCCCGAGGTCATGAAGGCTGCCGAAGACGCAATCAAGGAGGTACTGAAGGCCGAAGGCAAGCCGGAAAAGATTTGGGACAAGATTGTCCCGGGCAAGCTCGATCGATTCGTTGCCGACAATACGCTTTTGGATCAAGACCGCTGCCTGCTCAACCAGTTCTTTGTATTGGATGAGACCAAGACGGTCGAAGCGGCCGTGAAGGCGTTTGCCGACTCGGCAGCGATTGTCGCTTTCCGACGCGTTTCGATCGGCTAATTCGGCTCCAACGCCGAATCGATACAACTTCCAGACGAATAATCCCGGGGCAAAAAACCCCGGGATTTTTTGTTTTTGCTGGCCGAATCGTTGCTTTCGATACCCAACCGGCTGAATCCTTGACGAATTCTTCAGCGAATTTGAGTACAATCCTGGCGGAAACTTTCTCTAAACTTTAGGGATTAACAGACCCCAACCCGGCAGGATCCTGCTGGTAGGAAAGCCTAGCGGACCCGGGTCGTGGCGGATATCGAAAGGGAAATCAGAAGACATGCAGACCTCGAAAACTCTACGATCCATCGTTTCCCTGGCCCTCGTTTTCCCGGCCTTTTGTGTTGTTTTCACAGCGTTGGCAGGACAGGCTCTGCGAGCTGTGCGAGACGACAGCTTTCTACTGAATGGCGGGAAGGGCGAGTTCCGATGATGCTGCACACAGTCTCCGTCCTCATCCATCGCCAACC
>CAILTZ010000689.1 GCA_903837255.1 uncultured Pirellula sp.
ACTACTCTCCTGAGTCTACTGTCTTGGGTGGCAAGGGAAACTTGTCTTGGTGGAGATTTCTACCCCAAATCGCCAAGAAAGGGTTGATCTTTGTCCCTTGGTTGCAATTGACTTCGTTGCGATCCTCTATTAGTCTTTGTGCTAGTTGCACTCGATTTCTGAACATTACCGGAATGCTAGGCCGTTTTTTGTGTAATCTCTAGGCCGTCGGCGTTTCGGTTTTGCCCGAGGCAAAAGTTGGTAGGTCCGTTCTTTATTTTATTTTTTACGTGTAGAGGGTTTAGCTTTATGAAAACTGCAAAACAGAGGTTTCACGCTTGTGGAATTGCTGGTGGTCATCGCGATCATCGGGGTTTTGGTGGGGTTGCTCTTGCCAGCCGTTCAGGCCGCGCGCGAGGCGGCCCGGAGGATGAGCTGCAGCAACAATCTCAAGCAGATGGGATTGGCCGCACAGAACTTTGAATCGGCTTACAAGACCCTGCCTCCAGGGGAGTGGACGAGGGCTTCGACGACTGCCGCGACGAGCCGGCCTGCTTGGACGACGATCGTGCTGAGCTTCTTGGAGCAATCCAACAAGTTCAATCAGTTCGACTTTACCGTGGATGTAAATACAGACGCAAAGAATTTAGCAGCCCGTCAGCAAGACGTCGCGACATTCTTGTGCCCATCGGATCCCTCGGATGCACAGTTCACTGCTAGCGGTGTGACGGTCGGACGACTGAGCTATTTCGGTAGCGTCGGTGGATACTCGGATTGTCGAATGATGGATGATTTCGGCGGGATCTTCAATGGCAACTTTAGCAGCGTTGCACTGAATCAAACCCCCAAGGGGATCAAGATGGCGTCGGTTCGAGATGGGACCAGCAACACGGCCCTGTTCTCCGAAGTGATGAGGAAATTCGGCGACACGACGGTCGTCAACTACACGACCAATAAAGCGTCTGGCGATATCTCCCAAGGTTTATTGTTGGTCGATGGCCGTACCGATGTAGGTTGCCGCGCTGGCAGCACCGCTGGAACTCGGATCAACTATGTTGGTCTGCAGTACTATCGAGGTGGTATCAACCACAACACGCTTTACAACCATACGTTGCCAATCAACTGGAACCGCAACACCAACAACGCAGCAACACAGCAATACACCTGCGGTGACGCATCCTTCCGACGCGCTCACATCGCCGCAAGTAGCTACCACTCCGGTGGTATCAACAGCTGCTTTGTCGACGGTTCGGTTCGCTTTGTCAGCGATTCCATCAATTTCCCGATCTGGTATGCCGCAGGTACTCGCGGCGGTGCGGAAACCGTACAGATCGACGACAATTGATAGTGTGGTTGATCACGCCGGAAGGGCGTGCTGTAAGCGGAGCGGCGTTGTGGTAGCGGAACGGCGCAAGCCGTCCGGTTATGGCTTATTTGGCAATCGCAGGCATTGGACGGTTTACCGGAGTGCTTGCGCACTTCCGCTAGCATTGACGCAGTGCCAATCGGCTTCATGCCGGAACGGCGTTGTGGTAGCGGAACGGCGCGAGCCGTCCGGTGAATAGGCAACTAGCTCGATTATGTCTGCGGCCGTTACCCGCTTCTTCCTGCAGAACCTAATACCTCATAAATTCACAAATCAAAAATTCACAAATCCCGCAACGCTGACCACTTGTGGAAGATCCCAACGGTCAGTCGTCCCAAGAAAGGTCTTTTTCAATGCGTTCTCATTCGATTCTCCGGCGTGAATTGGCTTTGGTTTGTTGGATCGTTTGCTTAACGTTCGCAGCCATTGGCTGCGGGGGGACCAAGTCCGGGCCGGTTGCTCAACCGATGAAAGGTGCCTTGGAAGACTTTGGCCAATTCCTCAAGAACCTGCCTACCGACAATTTGAAGCCACCCAAAGACATCGCAGCTTTCATGCCCCTAGAACCCATGGCACCGGTCTCGGCAGAGTACCTGGTCAACGGAGAATTGGTCTACTTCTGGGGTGCTGATTTGGTCCAAGGTGGAGAGCGGATCATCGCCTACCAAAAGACCATGGATGCTGATGGATGTTGGGTCTTGCGAGAAAACGGAAAAGTAGAAAAACTCTCTGCGGATAAGTTCGCTCAAGCTCCCAAGGCGAAGTGATCTTGCTACACGCCATTGAGGGTGCCCTTGGCACCACCAAAGGCGTCTGTTTCAACCCCGAGCCGCTGAAGAATCGTGACGAAGAGCTGGGACAAAGGCAATTCCTCGATCTCCAATTTTCCTTGCCAACCCGCATCGGTGTCGATCCCCGCTCCGGCTTGGTTGTCTTCGTTCCCTTTACCAAATTTAAGATACCTGCCGTTGGTAAAGCCTAAGTTTTTACCTCCAGCGGAGATGATCGGATAGTTCCGAGAGAGATGGAAGCTGCTCGATGCAGATCCATGCATAGCAAAGGTGTTGTCGAGCATGTTGCCTTCTCCGGTCGGCTCGGCCGTTTCCTTGAGCCTCGTGATAAACCGCGAAAACTCCTCGGCTTGATAGCGATTGTACGTCCCCAGGTTCTTCCAACCTTCAGGTTGTTTCACCGCGTGGGTTAAACCGTGGGCCGGTCCCAAACCTACGGCTAGCGAAAGCAGATCATGGGGGCCTTCGCCATTCTCCCGCCCTAACTGAAACGTCGCTACCCGAGTCGAATCGCTCATGAAGGCTAGATAGATCAGTTCGTACATGGTTTGAAAGTAAAGCCTCGCCTCTTTGGGCTCGGCATCGAGTTTTAAGTTCTGCGTATCGACGGTCGGGAACGGGGTGTCGATCCACCTTTGAGCCTTGGTCAGTTTCACCTCTGTATCGCGGACTGCATCGAGGTATTGCTGCAGCGTTTGCTGGTCGTGGCTAGAGAGCTCCCGGCCCAGGGCTTGTGTGTTAGCGATCAACAAATCCAGAGCGCTTTTGCTTCTAGCCAGTCTGGCTGCGGCCTGTTTGCTCGTGGTCACAAAGAGCATGTCGAAGATCTCTTTGGGTTTATTCATGGCCGGAATCGCTCGGCCCTCGATGTTGAATGACTGCGTTTGTGCCCCGCGAGGCCCACCGATCCCACCGTTGGTCGACATGACCAGCGAGGAATGCCGAGTCGATTCGCCGATGTGCATCGCGTAGACTTGGTCGACCGAAACGGTGTTCTTGTAGGCCCCGCTTCCTCCGATCGCTGCACCGGTCAAGTATTGGTCGGCATTCGAGTGGCCATGAACGTTGCGGGCTGCGGGGTGCGAAAGCCCCGAATAAATGGTGATGTCGCTCCGGAGAGGTTCCAGCACATCGAGAACCTTGGTCAACTCAAAATCGCGCTCCCCTCCACGCGGGAACCAACTCCAGTCCTTCCAAGCCGGATCGGACTTGAGCGGTAATCCGACGCCGTCGGGATGGTAGACGCTGACGAATCGCCGAGGGGTCTGGTTAGAACCCCGATCTTCAGAGGCAAAGCTTTCGAGCCATGGCAACGACAGGGCCACGCCGGTCCCTTGCAGGAATCTACGCCGAGTCCAGGCGGGTTGTTTTTCGCTCATCGTTGATCCTTCGTGATTAACGGGATTTGAATAGGTCGCTCGTGACGATCAATTGGAGTAAGTCGCGTAACCGATCGTCCTTTTTGCGTAGCTCGATAGCAAGACGATCGATCTGGTCACGATCGGAAAACGTCATCGGACGACCCAGTGCGTACGACGTCAATTTATCGACCATCGCCCGACAGAACTGGTCCTGTCGGTTCCGTAGCAAGTACTCTTTGAGGCCGTCGATCCCCGAGAGCTCTTGCGTGTTGTACAGAAGTGATTTGGCATCCACCGGCCGTTCGTCGATCTTCGTTCGAAACTTGCCAAATG
>CAILTZ010000690.1 GCA_903837255.1 uncultured Pirellula sp.
CCCAGCCAGCGCACGTCGCGCTGAATCGAATCGACGTACTCTTGGCTCTCCTTGCTGGGATTCGTGTCGTCGAACCTCAGGTTGCACATGCCGCCGTAAGTTCGAGCCAGACCGAAGTTCAAGCAAATGCTTTTGGCATGCCCGATGTGGAGATATCCATTGGGCTCCGGCGGAAAACGAGTTTGGATCTTTCTACCCTGCAAGGATTCCTTCGTAGCAAAGTCTTTTTCAACTTCGGTTTCGATGAAATTCTTGCGGTGGTGAGATTCTTGGTTATCCGCTGGATGGGTCACGATGCTTGATTTCGGTTTTGGTCAAATGGTGCAAAGAGTTTAGCAACTAGAAAATCGGCTTGACCCCGTACTGCTGGTGGATCTGATTGCATAGCTTAGGCTGCAATCGCAATCCATGGGCCAGTTCGCGAAGGTACTCAATCTCTTCCTTGGTGTCGACATCGATGGTCGATAGAGATGCTGCATAAACGGCTGATTCCATTCCAAGCGGGACCGACCAAGCGAAATCGCGTACGCTCGTGGCGTTAGAGAACTCTTGCCTTAGGAATTGGATCGTCGACTCGTTGGTGTTACCGATCCGCTCGAGGATCGCTTGCTGCTCTTTGGCATCAATCCGCCCATCGGCTTTGCCCGCGTAGATCATGGCGCGGACCAAGACGGCCATCTGCTCTTGTTCGGCTTGAGACAATTGCGGTGGGGCTTGTTTGGGTTGCTGTTGCCCAAAGATATCCACTTGGCCCCCACCGGTATTTCCCGATGGAGCCGGTTGGCGCTGCTGCGTTGGAGCTTGCGTTGGTGCTTTGTTCCCAACACCGAGCATGTCTTCGAGCTCGGATGCCGAAGGGGATCGGCTATTGCCACCACGACCTTCCTTGAGCACTCCTGGAAACTGAACTCCTCCGGAGCTCGACGCATCTCGGCCGCTTGCAGGCCCGCCCCCAAGGATGTCCTTGAGGATGTCGGTACCCGATGGGCCGCCGCGACGCTGAGCACCGCCTTGTGGTTGCTGCTGCTGCTGGGCTGCGGCACCGGCGTTGAGAATTTCTGTGATAATATCGAATGGATTCATTGTGTGTGCACCTCGGTCATGGACAAGGAAAGGAACTTTTGGCCATAGGGCCTATAGGATCGAAAGTATAACAAATGGGAACGGATTTTCCCGGGGGGCCTGCCACGAATGATTCAGCCGACAGTGGAAAAAAAGGGTGATTTCCCTAGGGTACCTGGTAATTCGTTTAATTCGTCTAATTCGTCAGTTTTCGGTAACGGAACCGCCGAGGCTCGTCGCTGTTGATCCCCAAACGCTCCTTGCGCTGCTCCTCGTAGACTTGGAAATTCCCCTCGCACCAATGGACATATCCGTCCCCTTCAAAGGCCAAGATATGCGTAGCGATGCGATCCAAGAACCAGCGATCGTGGGTGATGACCACGACGCAACCGACGAAATTGAGGATGGCCTCCTCCAACGCCCGCAACGTGTCGACGTCCAAGTCGTTGGTCGGTTCGTCTAGAAGCAATACGTTGCAGCCACGCCGCAAAAGCTTGGCCAAATGCACGCGGTTGCGCTCCCCACCGGACAGATCGCCAACTTTCTTTTCTTGATCGGTCCCTTTGAAATTGAACTTGGACACGAAAGCCCTTGAGTTCATCCGCTTGCCGCCCATCTCCAGCCAATCGACACCCCCAGAAATCTCTTGAAAGAGGGTGTTCGTTGCAGTCAAAGAATCGCGGGACTGGTCGACATACCCAAGCTCGACGGTCTCACCGACTCGCACCGTTCCACTGTCGGGCTGCTCCTGTCCGATCATCATGCGGAACAAGGTCGTCTTGCCAGCTCCGTTGGGCCCGATGACACCGACGATCCCACCCGGAGGCAGTCGGAAATCGAGGTTATCGATCAGCATGCGATCGCCAAAGGCCTTGGAGACTTTGGTCGCCTCGACGACGACCTCCCCGAGATGTTTTCCTGGCGGAATTTGGATTTCCAATTCATCGGGCCGATCTTCGAACTGCTGGGCAGCGAGTTGTTCGTAGGCGCTGATCCGCGCTTTATTCTTGGCTTGTCGAGCGCGAGGTGACAAACGAATCCACTCGAGCTCTCGGTCGAGCGTCTTTTGGCGAGCCGCACTGGCCTTTTGCTCGATCTGCAGTCGCTTCTGTTTTTGCTCTAACCACGACGTGTAATTGCCTTCGAAGGGATACCCAGAACCTCGATCCAATTCGAGGATCCATTGTGCGACGTTGTCTAGGAAGTATCGGTCGTGGGTTACCGCGACCACGGTCCCTGGATAATGTGCCAAGTGCTGTTCGAGCCAGTTGACGGCCTCGGCATCCAGGTGGTTGGTCGGCTCGTCGAGCAACAGCAGATCGGGCTCCTCGAGAAGCAGCTTGCAAAGTGCCACACGCCGCCTTTCACCCCCGGATAGCTTGGTCACATCCGCATCCCCGGGGGGCAAGTTCATCACATCCATCGACATTTCGACTTGGCGGTCGAGCTCCCAGAGATTCTGTGCATCGATGATGTCCTGAAGTTTGGCCATCTCGTCGCAGAGCTTTTGCATCTCTTTGTCATCGGTGACCTCACCGAGCAGCCCGGAAATTTCGTTGTACCTATCGAGAATCTTGCGCTTCGGTGCAACGGCTTGTTCGACGTTTTCCTGCACATTCTTTTGGGGGTCTAGCTGCGGTTCTTGGGACAGGTAACCTGCGGTAAATCCGTTGGCAAGACGGGCCGTGCCATCGAAGTTTTTGTCGATGCCCGCCATGATCCTAAGCAAGGTGCTCTTACCGGCACCGTTAGAGCCAAGAACGCCGATTTTGGCCCCTGGATAAAACGCTAGCCATATGTCCTTAAGGACCTCTTTTTGTCCGTGACGCTTGGTCAGTTTTTCAATTTGATAGATGTATTGCCGGTTCATAGCAGTGGACTGGGGTCTATTCCCATTCGATGGTTGCAGGAGGTTTGGAACTGATGTCGTAGCAGACGCGATTGACCCCCCGAACCTCGTTGATGATTCGAGTCGATACCAGGGCCAGAAGATCATAAGGGAGCCGACTCCAGTCGGCTGTCATGAAGTCGTCGGTGTTGACACAGCGAACTGCGACGGCATTCTCATAGGTCCTTGAATCACCCATCACGCCTACACTCTGAGATTCAAGCAAAACGACAAAGGCCTGCGATGTCTCCCGATACAAATTCGCATTTCTGATTTCCGTGATGAGAATCTCGTCGGCTTCACGCAGTACGTCAAGCTTGGCTCGGGTGACCTCCCCAAGGCATCGCACGGCTAGCCCCGGACCAGGGAAGGGATGTCGCCATACCAAGTGCTCCGGTAGGCCTAACTCTAGCCCCAACTTGCGTACCTCATCCTTGAACAGATCGCGAAGTGGCTCGACCAGATCGAATCCAAGTTGCTCGGGTAGGCCTCCAACATTGTGATGCAACTTGATCGTCGCCGCAGGTCCGTCAGGAGCCGCGCCACTCTCAATCACATCCGGATACAGTGTTCCTTGCGCTAAGTACTTCGCACCATTGATTTTCAAGGATTCCTCTTTGAAACACTCGATAAAGGCATGTCCAATCCTTCGCCGCTTCTCTTGCGGGTCGCGAATCCCTGACAAAGCGCTCATGAAACGATCGCCGGCATCGACCACCCGAAGATCCGCTTGGAAGTGATCTGTAAACTCTCGGATCACCGCCGACTGCTCGTCTTTGCGAAGCAATCCATTGTCGATCAAAATGCAGGTCAACTGCGGACCGATCGCTTTGTAGAGCAAAGCCGCTGTGACCGACGAGTCGACCCCTCCAGACAACCCACAGATAACTCGGTCCGAGCCTATCCTCTGGCGCATCTGTGAAATTGTCTGATCGGCGAAATTCGACAAGTGCCAACGACCTTGGCATCCGACCACGTTGTACAAAAAATTATGGATCAGTGTCCCACCCAAGGCCGTATGGGAAACCTCAGGATGAAACTGAATGCCGTAAATCGGAAGCGCATGATGCTTGACGGCCGCATGAGGACATGTCGTCGTGCCCGCGAGTGTTTCAAACCCCTCGGGCAACTTTTGCACTTGGTCTCCATGGCTCATCCAAACGTCGATCTCCGAAGGAAATCCGGCGAATAGCTTTTCCATGTTGCTGATCGATAATCGAGCCCGTCCATACTCGCGAGCCGGACAAGCTTGCACGGCCCCACCTAGACTCTGGGCCGTCAGTTGCATCCCGTAACATATCCCCAAGATGGGAATCCCAAGTTCGAAAAGCTTCGGATCGCACTTGGGTGCACCCTGATCGTAGACACTCGATGGCCCCCCCGAGAAAATCATTGCCGCAGGCTTTCGCGCAATGACCGACTCGGCAGGAATGTCGTGCCTGACAATTTCGCAGTAGACGTTTTGATCGCGGACTCGCCTGGCGATCAACTGTGCGAATTGAGAGCCAAAGTCCAGAACCAAAACTCGTTCGTTTTGCAACGGATCGGCCGAAATGTTCGTTTGCTCCGAAACAATGGGGTCTTGCGACTGCGGGCTGTTCATACAAGTCCGAAAGGGATTGGCCAGCGGGAAAACGCAGAATTATAGCGACTCTCAGCCGTTCGCCTACACGAATCGACTCGGAGTCTACAAGGAACTGGATTTCCCTTGGAGAACTGCCACAATCCGCTTGACATGCGTCGCGATATCCAACTCGACAATCAGTTCCGGACCAGGAACGACGCGCCTGGCCGGTCGCCCAAGGGCCATAGCGAGCTTGTCGATAAGATCCTCCGTCGAGTCGTGACGGAACAAGCCCCCTGAGAGGCTCCCTTGGCCAGCTTGCTCGATCCTCCGATGGAGCTCCGGGAAGGCCCCGTGGTCGGGCATGACATAGGGCAGCCCAGAAGCCACGGCTTCGAGAAGGAAAATCCCCTTGGGATCTGCATACTGGGTCGGTACGCAAAACAAATCGAGGCCGCCTAGGAACTTAACTTTCTCGCCCCGATCCAGGGTTCCCGCATAACTCCACTGTCCATTCAGGCCAGCTTGATGCAATTTTTCCTGCTGCTCTTTCCAATAACTGGCATGCTGTGGTCCCATCCAACCGGCCAACTCGAGCCTAAGTTTGCTGAACTCAGGATTGCGTTTCAGAGCGATGAACGCGTCGACCAACCGATGCAACCCTTTTTCAGGTGCCATGCGGGCAAGATAACCCAAGCGGATCGAATCATCGCGTGGTGTTCCAGACCCAGCACTGGCTGAAATCTCAAAAAAATCCTTGGTCGCAACCCCCAAAGGCACCACATGCAACTGGTTCTGCTCAATCCCCAGCATGGCCTGCATGCTCTTTGCATAAGCCTCCGAGTGGCAGATGAACCCCTTGGCAAAACCCACTAGCCTCCGCATTCGTTCGATGGCCTGGGAGCGATGCGTTGGACTCAGAGAATCCAAAAAGATGTCGTCGCCCTGAAGCATCACCCATACCTCGGCGTTGGTGGACATCTGAGGTATCACCCCACCGATGAGCAAGTTCGTTAGCAAGATCCTGTCCGGACGAATGTCCGTTTTAAGGAAATCCAGCAGATCCGAAAACTCCTTTCTCTGCCGCCCCTCAAGTCCATCGAGCATCGAAAGGGTCAATTCACCGAGAAGCTCTGGGCTTGTTTTTCCAGCTTTGGACGTGAGGGCTTTGATGATCCAAGGGTAATCGAGCCATCCGACCAACCAACGAGGTAGATATCCAAACAAAGGAAGCTTCTGCGCCAGATACACATTGACCCCACCGAGAAAAACTCGGTCAACGCTCATGTCTTCGACGTCCGTTCGGATCGGGGTGTATACCGGCATCAACACACAATCATGCCCGGCCTTGATCAACTCCTTTGCCACGGCATTGTCGTTCATGCACGATCCGCAGAACATCCCGGCAGCACCTGCGGTCAAATAAGCTATTCTCATCGATTGGGTGGATCTGGGTTAGCGTGGGTCTGGGTTAGCGTGGTCCGGGGTTAGCGTGGTTCTGGGGGGGACATCCCAAGTGACCTTGACGATTGTATCACATCGGTAAAAAACACCACCAATCTTGCGAAAATAGGCAATCTACTCCTGTTCTTTACCGTCACATTCGGCACAGGTTTACCGTCCGTTAAATCCTACTTAACTTCTTTCGTGGCCTCATTTTCCGAAAAACGCTTGAGCAGGTTCAAGCTATTTTCACCGCTTGGCCGATAGTTTCCTCGTCGTCCCATCTTACCTGGCTTCAATCCGTAGGTCAGTAGGTTGGTGTGCGATATTGCCGGTGGCCCAGAACTGATCGAGTCTATGGATGGCTCGGCCGGCATCTACCACGATTCCGCTTCGGTCAAACGATTCGGAGCATTTGAAAAGTATGGTTGGTGAAGATCCAAGTACGGATGGATCCCACCAAAGGATGTGGGGCCTACGAAGTCACACAGATCATCGTTTGTCGGTGGTCGTTTAACCGCGTCATTTTTGGTGCGGTCTCAACTCCGTCATGCTGTCGAATGTCCGCGGTAGTCAGTAACCCAATGTACATAGGGAGTTAGTTTAGATGAAGTTGAACATTTTTGTTGGATCGATGGTTTTGGGAGCATGCCTTAGCGGACAAAGCTTCGGCGGCGACCTTATTCATCGTCTTTTAGGTGGAAACGGCGTTGGAGCCAAGAGCTCGTGCTGTGACACCTCGGTTGTTGATCCTAGCTGCGGAGCCGAAATGGCAGGTTGCGGACGTGGCCCAAGCTGCGGTACCGAAATCGCTGCTCCAGCCGTTGATGCTTGTGCCGGAGCCGGTGCTGGTATCGGTGGTGGCAAAGCCGGTTGCGGTCTGCTCGGCAAGCGTGCTCCAAGCTGCGGTACTGAAATCGCCGGAGCTTGCGATCCATGTGCAGGGAACAATGGCGGTGTTGCTGGACCAAGCTGTGGCGTTGAAACCAGCG
>CAILTZ010000691.1 GCA_903837255.1 uncultured Pirellula sp.
CTGACCCGACGCCCCAACAATACCGCCATGGATCCATGGTAGCCCAGTGGCCACACAAGCATCGTTGATCAGATAACGGACCTCGAAATTGTCCGTCCCGTCGAGGACCAAGTCGATCCCTTGGAGCAACTCTCGGATGTTCTTGTGAGTCACATCGGCGACGATCGGATCGAGCTTGGTTGTCGGATCGATCAGGGACAAATGCTCGGCAGCGGCGATGGCCTTGGTGGCGTGATACTCCGCATCATGCAGCGTGTAGAGGGCTTGGCGTGGAAGATTATCTAGTTCGACCCAATCGCGATCGATCAGTCGTAGGTATCCCACACCGCACCGCGCAAGTCGCTCGGCGATGGTCGATCCTAGCGCCCCAAGGCCCACTACGGCAACCTTAGCGTTTGCCAACATGCGCTGGCCATCTACGCCGACCGGTTTAAAGGCGATCTGCCGACGAAACCGGTCTTGATTGGTAGTCATGTAAGGACTTTGTGGGATCGAGTGGTCGTTATTTCTTGCGACGCAGTGCTTCGGCAACTGCGGCACCCATTTCGGCAGGCGATGGGGCTACGACGATTCCAGCTGCTTCGAGGGCTTTGACTTTCTCTGCAGCAGTTCCTTTGCCACCGGTGATAATCGCACCTGCGTGTCCCATCCGTTTACCGGGAGGCGCGGTTCGCCCGGCGATAAAAGCGGCAACGGGTTTGGTCACGTGCTTATGGACGTACTCGGCGGCATTCTCCTCAGCATCCCCACCGATCTCTCCGATCATGAGGATGACTTCGGTCTGCGGATCCTTTTCAAACCGTTCGAAGAGTTCGATGTAGGAGGTACCGACGATGGGGTCACCGCCCAATCCAATGCAACTCGACTGACCGAGCTTGAGGTTGCTCGTTTGCCAAACGGCTTCGTAAGTCAACGTACCGCTTCGGGACATGATGCCGACTTTGCCAGGCTGGTGAATGTAACCGGGCATAATCCCGATCTTGCACTCGCCCGGAGTGATGACCCCGGGGCAATTCGGTCCGATCAGAACGGACTTGCTGCGTTTGACCGCATCGTAGACGTGGACCATGTCCAAGACAGGGACCCCTTCGGTGATCGCGCAGATCACTTCGATCCCCGCATCGACCGCTTCGAGAATTGCATCGGCAGTGAACGGAGGTGGTACGAAGATCATGGTCGCGTTGGCACCAGTCTGCTTGACGGCTTCTTCAACCGTATCGAAAACCGGCAGACCTTCGACGGTCTCTCCAGACTTGCCGGGGGTCACCCCACCGACCATCTTGGTTCCGTACTCTTTGCAACCTTTGGTGTGAAACGCTCCGGATTTGCCCGTGATCCCTTGACAGATAACCCGAGTGTTTTTGTTAACGAGAATGCTCATGGCTTTGTGTTTTACTTTTGGCTTTGAAAATGGGTTTCGGTGGGTTATTTGCCGACGGAGGCGACGACCTTCTTGGCGGCATCGGTCAGGTCATCTGCCGAGATAATCGCAAGACCGCTTTCGCGGAGCATTTTCTTGCCCTCTTCTACTTCGGTTCCTTCTAGTCGCACAACGAGCGGGACTTTGAATCCGACTTCTTTCGAAGCGTCGATGATGGCTTGTGCGATCGTCGTGCAACGGGCGATACCACCGAAGATGTTCACAAGGATGGCTTTGACGTTTGGATCCGACAAGATGATACGGAACGCCTCGGTGACTTGCTGGGTATTGGCACCACCGCCAACGTCTAAGAAGTTTGCTGGTGCACCGCCGTGGTACTTGATGATGTCCATGGTTGCCATCGCGAGCCCCGCACCATTGACAAGGCAGCCAATGTTGCCTTCGAGCTTCACGAAGCTCAAGCCGCTGTTGGATGCACGCAGTTCGGCGGGCTCTTCTTCAGCGATGTCACGGAGCTCCTTGATGTCTGCGTGTCGGTACAACGCGTTGTCGTCGAAGGTGACTTTGGCATCCAGAGCGATCATCTTTTCGTCTTTGGTGATGACCAACGGATTTATCTCAGCCATCGAGCAATCGAGTTTGACAAAAACCTCGCATAGCTTTCGGAAGAAAAGATCCGCGCTCTTGGCCGCACTTCCGGAGATGTTGAGCTTCTTGCACAGCTTGCGAACTTGGAAGGGCATCAGACCATAAGCTGGATCGAAATGTTCTCGCAAGATTTTCTCAGGGGTTTCCTCGGCAACCTTTTCGATTTCGACTCCACCTTCGCTTGAGACCATCAGCAGTGGGAGCTTGGCGGCCCGATCAAGCACAACGGCAGCGTAGAGTTCGCGAGCGATCTCGCAGCCTTGTTCGAGGAAGACTTGGTTGACCGGCGAGCCAGCAGGGCCGGTTTGGATCGTTACGAGCCGGTTTCCGATCATATTTTTTGCTGCGGTTGCAGCATCGTCGCCGCTGCGGACCAACTGCACACCTCTCTGGGAAGGGACTTCAATGAAAGAACCCTTTCCACGCCCCCCCGCATGCACTTGGGCCTTGATCACCGCAAGGGATCCGCCAAGCTTTTCATAAGCCGACTTTGCTTCCTCAGGAGTCTTAGCGACATAGCCTTGGAGGATGGGGACCTGGAAAGCGCGAAACAATTCTTTCGCTTGATACTCGTGGATTTTCATCGAGTGGTACTCAGTTTTTGCTGAAGGACAAAGATAGGGACCCGCAAGGGAGGAGGGTTGCATCAGAAGCGGAGATTATCAGAGCGATATGCGAGTCGGTCAAGGCGTCCTGAATTCCCTCAGAAACTCAGGGTAGATTGCTGTTTTTGGCCCATCAGGCCCATTTTGACTGTTTGCTCTGCATCTTTTTTTCCGCGTCGCTTGCGCGTCGGCCCGAGGAACAAAGGGGTTCAAGCCCAGTGAGTTTTGGTCAAGAGAAGTGTCAAGCCAGCCGCCTAGGAATTGATCGCAAACGATCTAAAGCGATCGCGGTCTTTTATCAGCGTTTGATTAGCGTCCATCAGCGGTCGTCCATCAGCGGTCGTCCATCAGCGGTCGTCCATCAGCGGTC